>NZ_DBFEGU010000174.1:0-26082 GCF_048329335.1 Eggerthella sp.
CCATGGCCCACGCCTTCGTGAGCACGGGCTCGGGCATACCCTGGTCGAGATGCAGCGACACGATCTTCTCGGTGTGGGCCGCCAAACCCGCGTAAGAGATGTTCGGATCGAGGTCGATATCGTTCATGTGCGGATGCGCGCAGTACTCCCGATGGATGGAGGTCATCGTGCGCCGCAGCGTGTCGTCCCACCGCTCTCCCGGCACCGGATCGGTGTCGAGCGTTTCCATGAAGCGCGTGAGCACCGCCACCAGCACCTCCTCGCGCGAGGAAAAGTGCGCGTAGAACGCCATGGCCGACACGCCCAGCTCCGCGCCGAGGGCACGCATCGTGAATGCGCCCATGCCGTCGCGATCGATCATGCGATACGCGGTATCCACGATGACGTCCCGGGTCAGCCCGCTCTTCCGCTTCTTTTCGGTTTCCGCATCCACGCCGCGTCCCTCCTGCCAGCACCTCGTTTCGCCCAGCATAGCATGAGCATGCCCGGCCGCGAGCCCTCCCGCCTCCTTCGCATGCGAAAACCAAGAGGAGCCGAAGCGCGCTCGCTACGGCTCCTCTTCCGAACAGGCCGATCGGCGTTACGCCGCGGGATTATGCGGCCAATCGTGGCAGTGCATGCACTGGTTGTCGGTGATCTCCTTGTCGCGCGCATGGCAGTTCACGCAGGAGTTGTACCCTCCGTGGAGGGAGTCGTGCGGGTTGCTCTGCTCGTAGGACGAAGTGGTCTCGGCCAGCGCCTCGTACGAGCCTCCATGGCAGCTCAAGCACTGCTCGTCGGACACATACGCACCGGTGCCGTCGCCGGCAGCGGTCTGCGTCGTCTTGGCCGACGAGCCGTCCGCATCGGCGCCGGGTTCTGATGTCTGCGGCGCACATGCCGCCAACCCCAAGGTCAGGCAAAGGACAAGCGCAACCGTCGACAACGCGCCTACCGTGGATCGTTTGACGTTCAACATGGCTTTACGCTCCTTTCACCGCATGCTCGGCGGCAACGTAGCCGAACGTGACGGCGCGTCCGATGGACGTTCCAGGGATATGACGGGGGTAGTTGCCGGCGAAGAAGTTGCCCGACGCGTTGCCCACGGCGTACAGCCCCTCGATCACCCGGTCGTCGGTATCGAGCACGCGGCACGAACCGTCGATGGTGAGCCCGCCCACCGTGGCGAGCACGCAGCTGTTCGTGGTCAGCGCGAAGAAGCGCGTGCCCGTGAACGGGATGGTTCCCGCCAGGTCGCGTCCGAAGTCCTCGTCCACGCCGGCCTCGAAAAACCCGTTGTACCGCGCGATGGTGTCGGCGAGGCCCTGCGGGTCGACGCCGCAGGCGGCGGCCAGCTCTTCGGGCGTTGATCCCTCGAACAGCCAGCCCTTCTGCTTGAACTCCTCAACCGCGTCCTCCATGCCCTCGAACATGGTATCGTCGAACACCTGCCAGCAGCTCTTCCCGAAGTCGGGCTGGGCGTTCTGCGCGTTCGACACGCTTTGGAAGGGCAGATCCTCGCGCACGAAGCGCTTGCCGTCGCCGTTCACCATGAGGGCGAAGTACACGGCGTTCCACGTGCGCGCGTCGTAGAACGAATCGGGATTGCCCCAGCGGAAGTTCATCACCGGCTGAGGGCACGGATCCATCTGCGCGCCTGCTTTGATGCCCATGAGATGCCCGTCGCCCGTGGTGCCCCAACCGGGGTTCCACCAACTCGACGAGGCATAATCCTCCGGACGCGTCCACGCTTCCATGAGCTCAGGGTTCGCATCGTAGCCGCCCGTGGCCAGGATCACGCCTTTTCCGGCGTTGATCTGCACGTACTCGTCGCCGCTCTTGGCGATGACGCCGCCCACGCGTCCCGAACCGTCGCGCACCAGCTGCACGCCCGGCGTGCTGAAGCGCAGGTCGAGGTTGTCGTAGGCCTTCGCCACCTCTTGCATCTCGAGGCACACGTAGATGCCCGAATAGCCGGAGCGCACTCCGGCGTCGGGCGGCAGCGAGGGGCTGTCGTAGAAGCCCAGCTCCGTGTCGATGAGCGGGGTCAGCGCCGGCATGCCGCAGGTGGAGGGAGCCTGCTCCACCTTCGAGATGACGAAGCCGTTCTGTCCCTTGTCGAGTTCGGCCTGCCAGAAATCGGTAGCCTCGCCCGAACGGTCGACGTAGGTGCGTATGGGTTCGGGGCGCACGCGCCAGTACGCGCTGCGGTACATCTCGTCCAACAGCGCCACCTTGTCGATCTCGGTGCCCTCCTGGCACTTCGCCCCCACGGCGCCGAAGCACTCGAAGCAGCCGCGGCCCTTCGTCATCTTCTCGATGCAGATGACTTTCGCGCCCTCTTCGGCTGCCTTGAGGCTGGCCATGAGCCCGGCGATACCTGCGCCCACCACCACGATGTCGCAATCCTCGGTCGAAGCGATGTCGCTCGCGGCGATGTCGCGGTCTTCGAAGCCGACCGGCCCGCGCGGCCCCGGGCATGCCGCCTTCTTCACCGGCACAAGCGCCGTCTCGCACGCAAGCTGCCGATACGCGTCCACCGATTCGGCGACGGGCGCATCGTCGGCGAAGGCGATGCCCGTCGCGCCCAGCGTCCCCAGCGTACCAGCAGAAAGGCCCGCCAAGCCGATCCCCTTCAGGAACGAGCGACGCGATACGTCGTACTCTCCCATAGTCCCTCCTTGTTCGTTTTTCTTTACAACGTAAAGTGAATGGTAACGTGTTTTATTTACGTTGTAAAGTAAGAGCTTGCGAATACGCCGCGTCGAGCAGCAGAGCGCGAAAAGGGATCCCGCAGGATCCCTTTTACGAACAGATGTTTCACGTGAAACATCCGCGTTACGGAGGCGCCGCGCGAAGCGGCGGGCGGGCGGCGTAGCGCTACTTCCTCACACCGGACATGGTTTGCTCGACGATGCTGTCCATCATGTCGGGGGTCAGCATGCCGCTGATATAGCCGAAGATGTTGCCGTCCTTGTCGATCATGAACGTCGTGGGGAACGACAAGATGCGATAGCCGCTGAACATCTCGCCCGTCGTGTCCATGAGCACGGGATACGTAATGCCCCGCTCGTCGATGAACGCCTTCACGTCGGCTTCGGACACGTCGCTGTTGTTGGGACGGCTGTCGGTTTTAGGATTCGCCACGCCCAGCACCACGAGGTCGCCCTCGTTCTCGCCACGATCCCGGTACAGCTTCTCGATGTCGGGGATCTCGCGCTGGCACGGCCCGCACCAGGTGGCCCAGAAGTTGAGGAACACCGTCTTGCCGCGGTACTCGTCCAGCGAGTGCTCTTCGCCGTTCTGGTCGACCAGCTTGAGGTCGGCCAGCGGCGCCGCCTGCGCATCGGCCTTGCTCGCAGCGCCATCGCCCGAGCCGGCATCCTTGCCCGCATCGGAAGCATCGGACGAACCGCCGTTCGCCCCGTCGCCCTTCGCCTCATCCGCGCCCTGGTCGGCCGGCTGCTCCTGCGCAGCGGGCGCGCCGCCGAACGACGACAGATAGCTGGTCACGCCGTTCATCCACCCGGTCACGGTCATCACGCCCATGACGATGAGCAGCGCGCCGCCCACCTTCACCGTATACTTCACCACGTTGCCGTGCGTACGGAAAAAGCGCAGCACCTCGCCCGTGAACAGACCCACCGCCAAAAACGGCAGCACGAAGCCGATCGTGTACACGGCCACCAGCCCGAAGCCTGCCGCGGCCGAAGCGCTCGACGACGCCATCAGCAGCACGCTGGCCAGCACCGGACCCACGCACGGCGTCCACGCGAAGCTGAACGTGAAGCCCAGCACCAGCGCCACCAGCGGGTTCATCGCGAACCTATTCAGCCGAAACGGCAGACGACGCTCCTTCTCCACCGCCTTCGTCTTGCCGAACGCGCCCAGCATGTACAGGCCGAACGCCGCCATGATGACGCCGGCGACGATCGAGAACACGCGCTGGTTTCCGGTGAAGAACTGGCCGAGCGCCGTGAATCCGAAGCCCAGCAGGAAGAACGCAAAGCTCACGCCCACGACGAAGAACAGCGTGTTCACGAACACCTTCTTACGCGGGTACTCGACGGTCCCGTCATCGTTCGTCTTCGCCGCGCCGCCTGCCAGATAGCCCACGTACAGAGGAATCAGAGGCAGCACGCACGGCGAGAAGAAGCTCAGCAGGCCTTGCACGAACACGGTGAGCACGGGAATGCTCGTTTCGAGGGAGAAGCCCATGATCTCCTCCTAGCCCTCTGCGCCGGACGATGCCGGCCGACCATCGAAAGGCACGACGCCGTCGGAGCCGAATATGCGGTCGTCGATGTCGGCGATCGATATTTGCGCAAGACGTTCACGGCAACGCTCGTCTAAATCGAGGAATATGTCGTCCATGATGCCCGCCATACCGGATGCCACAAGGCATTTCATGTCCATATCGCCGCTATGCCAACCGGATTGCACAAATCTGATGTTGAGCGCATCGGCCACCATGTGCAGGTCGACCGCCGAAGCGTCCCCTGCAAAACGGTAGCCGCCCACGTTGCCTTCGCGCGTGGTCACGAACCCGGCGCGCTTGAGCGGAGCCATCACCTTGCGCACACGCGCCGCGTTCGTACAGATATTCTTGGCCAAAGCCTCGCTGGAAACGATGTCCGCCTTATGGTTCAGATACACCAGCGCGTGCACCGCAACAATGAAATCGCTGTTCATGATGCTGCTCCGTCTATGACAAATCAACTGTTTCACTTCTTTATACAGTAACTTTTGTACAAAAGAAAGATACAGTTGAGAAATCGAGCCGAAAAACCCGCAAAGAACAGGCGAGGGCGAATCATCGGCCCGAAAACACGCTTCCGAGCCGAATTCCGTGTCTTTGGGCCGATGATGAGCCCTTCCGACCGCTATCGCCTCAAGCTCGACAATATTCCGGGCCGCGCGGGCGGGTTCGGCAGATGGATCAGCCGCGGTTCGAAGTCGAACAGCTCCTCGGTGGACACCGTCGAGTTCACCGTCAGGCAGCTCTTCAAGCACGCGTCGGCGCACAGGTTGCACTGCACGCAGTCGGCCGCCGAGAACTCCAGGAAGCTGCCCTCCCCCTCCGCAGGCACCAGCTCGCTTTTGCGCAGCGCGCCCGTCGGGCAGAACACCGTGCACATGTTGCACGAGCTGCACGCCTGCGTGTCGATGGATACCGAGCCGAACAGCCGCGTGTCGATCTCGGGAACCGTCGGCGCGCCCAACCGGTCCATCGCATCCAGCACCAGCATGCGTCGCTGCGGGTTGAACTGCGGCAGCGTGCCAGCGTCGGACATGCGCAGCCGCTCGCGCAGCGACGGCGCAGCGTTGTCGTTCTTGAACACCATCACCTCGGCCGTCTTGCCCGCGGCGTCCTTCGCCCGCGTGCGCGCGCTGGTGAAGAAGCCGCGGCGCGACTCGCCCAGCAGCGTGCGCTTGTCTTCGAGCAGCACCTCGTCGGGAAACGCCGACGCGCGCCGCACGCGGACGTCCGAGCCCTGCGCAGCCATGAGCTCGTTCGCCGAAGCCACCGTGGCGTCGATGCCCGGCACGTTCGAGCGGAACTTGCACGTGGCGCACGTGCCGTCCACCAGCACGATATCCTCCACGCCGCGCGCCGCAAGACCCAGCAGCACGCTTTCCTCCATGCGCGCGAGGCAGGGCACTTCGGCGTACTTCGCCGGGTCGGCCAGGCGCTTCGACGCTATGCGCGCGCATGCGAACACGGCCTTCCCGCCGGTTGCCGCCACGGCGGACGCCACGCTGGAGGCGAGGTCCTCGTCCAGCGGGCGCAACGGGATGAGCGCCTCCACCGGGCATACCGTGGTGCAGGCGCCGCACGCCACGCATCCCTCGCCGTCAAGCTCCAACACGTTGTTGGCCGCGAACACCGAGCCCGTCGGACAGGCGTCCGCGCATTTCGCGCACGACGCATGGCGGTTGCGCACCACCACGCAGCGATCGCTCGCCAGGTACACGGCCTTCGACTCCAGCGCCTCGGCCACTTCCACGATGTCTACCAGGTTCGGCATGCCAATTCCTCGTCTCGTCTTCCGCTACTTCTCGAGAAACGTCTCCTCGATGGCGCGCAGCTCCTCGGGCGTGTTCGCGTTGATGAAGCAGCCGCCCATGGGCTCGGCCTCCAGCACGCGCTCCTGCGGGAACTCGCACACCTCTACGTCCGCGAAGAACCCTTGAGCGCGCTTCTCGCCGCGGTCGAGCGCGGCGCTCACGGCCGGCAGGCAGCCCGCGCGGCGGTACATCGCATGGAACGGCTCGAACCCGTGCTTGTTCACCGGCACCACCACATCGGCGCCCGTCTCGTTCATGGCCAGCGCCTCGGCCACCACGAGCGACGGGGAAGCGAACACCATGTCGCAGGCAACCACGGCCACATACGGGTTGCGCGCAGCCTCCAGCGCCGTGTACAGGCCCGGCAGCGCGCCGCGCACGTTGAACGCGTCGCACACCAGCTGGATGCGGTACTGCGGGAACTCGGCGTGCAGGAAGGCCAGGCGCTCCGGCTCGTTCGTGGTGATCACGAGGTCGTCGGCAACCGGCCCCAGGCGCTCCACCAGTCGGCAGATCAGCGGCCGGCCCGCGAACGGCACGGTCGCCTTGCTCTGCCCCATGCGCCTGCTCTCGCCGCCCGCCTGGATGACCACGGTCACGCGCGGCCGCACGAAACGCTGCTCCACGAAGTCGGCGAGGCCAGCAATGTCGTCGAGCGCGAACGCCGGCACGTGGTACAGCTCGGCGGCATGGCGCGCCTCCTCGATGTCGGTGACGACGGCCACCGTGTCCGACGTCGGCAGCTTGTTCGATATGTCGGCGTAGTCGGGATGCTGCGTCTTGAAATGGTCTCCTGAAGCCCTCTCGACCCGCTGCGCGGCACGGCTCAGCTCCTCGCGCGCCGCATCGTCGTCGGCCGGAGGCACGGTGCCGCGGGTGAACTGGGTGAAGTCGGTGCCCAACGGCCAGCCGCAGCGCGCGCCCTCGGCGAACACGTCGGCCACCCGCGCGTCGGCGTCGTTGCCCGAGCGCATGATCTCGATGGTGGGCAGCCCGCTTTTGCGGTACCCCTCCACCACCACGATGTCGTGGCCGGGCATGCTGCGCACGATGTCCGAGCACTCGATCTCGCCCTCCACGGACTTGATGCGGGCGATCTGCCCGGGCGCGGCGATCACCGTCTCGCGCGCGCCAGCGGCGCGGTGGCGGTACGAATCCTTCCCGGGATAGTCGATGTCGAAACCCACGTGGCTGTGATGCTTCACGCTGCCCACGTCGCGCCCGCGTCGCACCAGCTCGGCGATAAGCTGCTCAATGAGCGTCGTCTTGCCTGAATTATGCCGCCCGACGATAGCCAGGGCGGGGCTCGGTATGTTGACCATGCGCTCCCCCGTTCGTTCGGCGCACAGTATAGCACGAAGCGCCGCCCGCACCGGGAAGGAGAGCCGGGGCGCGCTCCCCCGCACGCCGGAAGCCGCGCCAAAAGGCGCGGCTTCCGAGGGAGGGAGGGTATGGCAGGTTGAAGAGCTACGCGGTCGCGGCGTGCTTGCCGGCCACGCGGCCGCTGGTCATGGCGTTGCCCATGTTGTTGCCGGCCGAGGGGCAGTTGTAGGCGTTGCCGTAGCGCTCGCCCATCGTGTTGCCCACGGCGTACAGACCCTTAATCACCTCGCTCTTCGAAGCGGTCAGCACCTGGTAATCGCCGTTCACGCACAGACCCGCCAGAGTGTTCAGGCCAGGGCCGTACAACCTGTTCGTACCCTGCGTGGCAATGAAGAACGGACCTTCGTCGATGGGGATCAGCAGGTTCTCGGGCTTGCCGAAGTCGGTGTCCTTGCCCGCGGCGCACAGCTCGTTGTAGCGCTCGACGCTGGTCTTGGCGTTCTCGAGCGCCTTGCCTTCGAGACCGGCGTTCTTCAGCGCGTCTTCGAGCGTGGCTCCCACGAATATCTCGTTCACGAACGGGCTCGTGCGGTTCGCGATCTCCAAACCGCGCACTTCCACCGTGCCGGCAGCGGGATCCGCCGCCTCCATCTGCGCCTGGAACTCCTCGATGCCCTCGGGGAAGCCCCAGTTGGGAGCGCCGTGATCGAGGCCGCCCGCCTGGATGTAGCTCATGTACTTGCTGTCCATGATGGCGAAGTTGCCCACCATCTTGGCCTCCGGGTTGATAGGCTGGCGGCACGACTGCGCCAGCACGAGGCCCGCGAACGATTCGTTCATGAAGCGCTGGCCGTTGCAGTTCATCCACAGACACGGCGTGGAGCCCCAAGGGCCGAACGAGATGGAGGGCGCGTCGCCCGCAACCGGGCGGGGATGGCTCTCGATGGCGCCGCCCGCCCAGCACCCGATCTTATGGCCGGATCCGTCGCAGTCGGTCATGCCCATGAGCTCGGCGCGGTCCACGCCGTGGCGCTCGGCGTTCTCGGCGCATTCGGAGCACAGCTCCCACACCATGTCGGTGTTGCCGCCGAAGTCACCCGTGGCCAGGATGACGCCCTTGGCCGCCTCGAACTTCACGTAGTTACCGTCGGCGTCCTCGGCGATGATGCCCTTAACAGCGCCGTCGGCATCCTGCACGCAGCGCGCCGCGGTCTGCCCGCAGAACCATTCGGCGCCCAGGTCCTCGGCCGCGTCGCGGCAGTATTCCTCGATTTCGGCCAGACGCGAGATGCCCGTCTTCTGCTTCTTGCCCACGGGCTGCTCGTTCTTCGTGCCCACCGTCTGCACCGTGGACGCCCACATCTTGTAGCCCGAAACTTCCACGGGGTAATCGGCGCCGCTGGGCTTGTCGTAGGCGATCTGCACGATGCACTGGCCGCCCTCGTAGTCGAACACGTCCGATGTGTCGGGGATCAGCGAGGCCAGGTTGTCCATCATCTCGCCGGAGTTGTACACGAACGAGCGGATAACCTCGGTGTTGCAGCGGCCGTTGGCGCGGCGCACGTACTCGTTGACGATCTCGTCGAGGTCGTACGGGCCGAAGCCCCACGCCTCCAGCATCTTGGAGTTGTACGAGCAGATGTCGTCGCCGCGGTAGACGATCTCGCCGTCGTTGTGCTTCTCGATGACGGCGACCTTCGCGCCTTCCTGCGCCGCTGCAAGCGCCGCCTGCGTGCCGGCGTGGCCGCCGCCCACCACCACGACGTCGAAGCTTTTCGTCTCTTTGATGTCGGCGTCGGCGATCTCGGGCGCGCTTCCCAGCCAATCCTCGTCGCACATGTAATAGGTCGGACGCGCGACCGCCGCGTCGGCGGACGACACGTCGCCGCTCTTGGCCGACGCGGACGACGCCTGCGGCGCGCATCCGGTCAGCCCGGCCATCGCGCCGAGGACGCCGGCGCTGGCGGCACCCACCAAGAAGTTCCTGCGAGAAAGTTCCATGTTCCCCATCTCCTTTGCGTTGTGCTTCGTACCCTGCGACCCCATCTTTGCCCGAACCGACGCACGCTTCCATCCGAAAAAACGTTGATTTGCGTTTCCGCAGATGGCGAATGCTTCTCAACGGTTTTACGTAGACGCCTCAACGCCGATTGTTTGCGCAGGTGAGATGCGCGGATGCTATAATGCGACGCACGGCGAGGGAAGGAGGCGGCTATCGAGACGCAACGCGAAACAACGGGCAAGCTCGAACGCGGGCGGGCGGGCGAAGGGCTTTCCCTACCCGCTATGACAGCGCTCATCGTGGGCGTCGCCTGCCTGTTCTCCACGCTGCTCATCTATTCGGGAACGGTCATCTCGTTTCTGCGCTTCGAGCATACGTTGCTGTTCGTGGGCACCTTCGCCGAAACCACCCTGTTGGCGGCCACGCTGTTCGGCGCGCTGTTCCTCGGCTTGTCGCTGGCGGGAAAGCGCCTGCCGTCCATGCTGCTGGGCGCCGGGGGCGGCATGCTGTACCTGTGCTGCGCGCTCGCGTTCGCGTACTTCTCCTGGTTCGGCAGCTTGGGTACGGCGCTGCTCATCGCGCTTGCCGTGGCCGCCGCCCTCGGCGACGTGTGCTTGGCGCTCACGTGGGGGCGCATATGCGCGCGTTTCAAAATCAAGCGCGCGCTCGTCGCCGTTTCCCTTGCCAGCATGCTATCGGCCGGGATCTGCTTTCTGTACGCCGTGCTGCCCCTGCCAGGCGTGACGGTGCTGTTCGTGCTCAGCTCCATCGCGGCCGTCATCGTCCCTCTCGCGTTCTCGGGAACGGCGGACGGCACCGTGCAGACCACCCCCGAACGAGCCGAGGGCCGCACGACGGGCGCCACCCTGGCCTCGCTGGCCGACGTGATCGTCGCGCCCGGGCTGGGGCTGCTCGTGTTCGCGTTCGCGATGGCCGTCATGCGCACCGCGTTCAACGAGAGCCAGGACGCCTACCTGGCCGCGCTCGCGCTCGATGCCGCGGCGCTGCTGGCGTACACGACCCTGCGCAAAAAGCGCTTCGCGCTGCGAGGCGGCATGCACCAGACGTTCCTGCCGCTCATGGCCATGGTGCTGCTGGCGGCCACCAGCATCTCGGCATCGGTGGGCAGCGGTTCGGGGCTCGTGTCGTTTCTGACCTACGCGCTGTACGCGCTGGCGGCTATCCTCACGCTGGCCACGCTATGCGCCATCGCGAACGCGGGCGAGTTCTCGGCCGACCTCGTGTTCTCCACCGCCGTGCTGCTGTTCTGCGCAGCCTCCTTCGCCGGCCAGAGCTTCGCAAGCGCGCTCGACGACGACCTCGTCCATGTGGCGGTGACGGTCACCACCACGCTGTACGCGTTCGTCATGGTGCTCTCGTCGTACGTGCGCCGCACCCGCGATGCGCACGACGAACAACGCGCCGCCGAGCACGCCGAGGACGAGGCGACGCCCGCAAGCTCGCCCGACCGCTGCGCCCAGCTGGCGGACGCGCACAACCTCACGGCGCGCGAGCAGGAAATCCTCGCCTACCTCGCCGAAGGCCACAGCGGCGCCTACATCTCCGACGTGCTGTTCATCTCGCCGAACACGGTGCGCACCCACATCCACAACATCTATCGCAAGCTCGACGTCTCCTCGCGCGAGGACATCCTGCGTCTGACGAAAGGTTGATCTCGGTCGCACCGAGCCGAATACGAACTCGTCGGCATCGTCGCCCCAGCTCAGCTCCCCGCTCGTTGTTCGCCGAAAATATATGTTGTGATTTCGTGAAGAGGGGTGGTATAATAATCCGTGCATTTACAGAGGCTTTGATGCTTCGGTAAAGATAAGGGTTCTGTTTTTTGGAGGGGGCAGAACCCTTTGTCTTTCTTTGGGACGTTCGCGTCCCATTTTTTATGCCTGCGTTCCGCGCTATGCGGCATCGTCCAGCACGTCTTCCAGGAACGCTTGATCCGTTTCAAGCACCCCTAACACGATGTCGGCCAACGCCCGATAGAATCCCGTGCGTGCAACGCGTTGCACGTCGTCGGCGAAATCGGGAACCCAGTTCAGCAGATGCTCCTCGAGAAACGCACGGCGAGCCTCCAAAAGGTTCGCGCACGATCCATCGTCCCCCGCTTCCAGCGCCTCGGCGGCGCGCTCTCCCAACAGCTGCATGAACTCCAACTCGAACGCCAGATGATCCTCGGGCTCGCACGCTTCGTCCACCAACACCACCTTTGCCGCACGGTACGCCGCCAGCACTTCGTCGCGCGCATCCTGCATCAGCAGATGCTCAGGCGAGGTGTATACCGACTCGTACGGAAAAGCCACCTGCTCTCGATCCTGCGTCACGCCGATGAACGTATGCAGGAAGTCCACGGCCAAATCGCCGCGCTGGCGCTCTCCGCCTGCGTTCAGATAAGCGCACAACCCTCGATAGCCCGCATCGAGATGATCGTTGCCGCTCGCGGCAGGAAACCTCATCGCGCGCAGCCTCCCGAGAGCCTCGTCATCCACCTCGGTGCGCAACAAACGCGCCACGAACCCGTACGCCGCACTCTGCTGCCGGAGCGCCTCGGCCAAGGCGCGCATTCCCTCGTCAATCATCATGCCTCCTTCGCGGCAACGCCGCTTTCGTCGTCTTCTCCATCGCGCAGCGCTTCCAGCAAGTCGAGACCGCGCTCCGTGACATGCCAGGCATCGGCCCACTCCATTGCATCTATGCGCTCCAGCTCGCCCAGGAAATATCCGGCGAACAAGCGCGGATTCTGCACGAGCGGATGAGGGTCGATCACCGCGTCGATGGCGCTTTTGTCGCGCGGGCATTCGGCGGCGAACTCCAGCAAGGCGCGATACACCGGCAGGTAGACCGCGTCCTTGGCCAGCAGCGCCTGCGCCTTCGCGCCGATAGGATCGGAATCGAGATACGCAACGCCGGCTTCGGTGATCGCCCATACGCCCTCGGCCGGCGCAGTCGTCACGAAGTTGCCGTCCTCGTCCACGGCAAGTTCGGGTTCCTCTCCCGTTTCAAGGGCAGCTTGCGCCGCTTGCTCTTCCTCGCTGGGTTCGTACGCCAGCGCGCCGTAGCGCTCCAGCAGCGCGCGCAGCTCCGCCGGACGATAGACCGAACGGTTGCACCGGAGCACCTCGTCCATGATCGAGTCCAGTTCGCTGGGCGTGCGCGGCGTACGGCACGCTTTCAACGCGGTCATCAGCACCTTCTGGCATCCCGGTGCGGCCTTGAACACCTCTTCGACATTCATTGCTCCTCCTTCGTATCGCGCTCGGCCGCAGAAGGCTCGAGCAGGGTTTTCTTGGACAGGAATGGAAACGTGATGGCGTGCACGGGACACGCGTCGGCGCACTCGCGGCACTTCACGCACTCGTTGAGCGGAGCGGAAGCCGCCCGATCATGCAAGTCGATGCCTTCCGGGCACGCGTCGGCGCACCGATGGCAGCGCTCGCCGTGAGCCGCATGCAAGCACGTCCCGACGTTCGCCTGCGGCCGGAACGTGCGGTTGCCGCGCGACACCAACGACAGCAGCGCTCCCAGCGGACAGAACCGATGGCACCATTTCCGCAGCACTGCCAACTCCAGCACGAGCATGGCTGGAAACACCAGAAGCGACCAGGTGACCTCGTTGAACTGGAACACCCTCCACACCACGACGAGCGTTCCGAACGTCAAACCGACCGGGCACACAAGGCAGAACACCGGGAACCCGAACGCAGCCGTCGAGAGGATGGCCCCGCCCAGCACCCAGTTGCGCGAATCGCGCAAGCCCCCGCGCTCGGACGCCGGGACATCGAGAGGCCCGGAATCCGGTGAAGAAGCATCGCGCTTCGAGGCCTTCTTTCCTCGAAACACCCGTCTCAACAACGGGACGGGACAGCCCCAGGCGCAGAAGGCCCGGCCCAACAGCAGCGTCAGCGCTACGACCACCGCCAGCCCGATGAGCAGGGGCGGGACAACCGTTCTCGAAGCAATGGCCGCCTCGACACCGCCGAGCGGGCAGAGCGCCGCAATGTCCGCGATGCCGAACGAGCTGGGCGTGCCGGTGCCGGTGTGCAACGCCAGCCCCAAGCACACGAGAGCCGCCACGCCGAGCGCGCTCAGCACGCGCAACGTCGACGCCCTCACGCGCCGCTTCCCTTCCCGTTTCATACGATCATCTCGCTCTCGCCCTCAACCGTCGTCCTCCCCAAACGCTCGTAGCGCTCGGGCGCCACCACGACAACGCCCCGCCGAGACCCGCCCGCGAACGAACGGTACACGAGCGCGGGGCACACGTTCTCGCACACGCCGCAACCGTTGCACTTCGCTGCATCGATCACCGGATGCCCGACATCGTCCAACGCGATCGCCTCGTACGGGCACGCCTTCTCGCATTCGACGCATCCTTCGAAGTACGCGATGCAGCGGTCCTTCTGCACCACCGCCACGCCCAGCTTGTCGCGCTGGGGATCGAACGACCCCAACGCCCCGGTCGGGCAGGCCGTCTGGCACTTTCCGCAGAAATCGCAGTACCCTTTGTGGAAGTCGAGCACGGGGGTGCGAGCTTGCAGCAGCCCATCCTCCACATGCGCTACCCCCACCACGTTCGTCGGGCATGCCGAGCGACAGCGGTCGCACTTCACGCATGCAGCCACCAACGCGCCTTCGTCCTGGCCGCCCGGCGGTCGCAGCAGCCCGCCCTCGCCCGCGAAGGCGATCGCCGAGGCGCCCACGCCCGCGAGCGCGGCCGTGGCGGCGGTGAATCCCAGAAAGGCTCGCCTTGTGTAGTCAGCCATACTCTCGCCTTGCTTTCATCCTCGAACCCGGGCGCCGCGCGATACGGCGCTCGGGGGATCTCCGGTTACAACGCGAACCCGAAGTAGTTCGCCACTGCCGTGCCTACCAGCCACATCACCGCGCGAACGGCGACGGAGCCCACCAGGGCGCCCGCCAGCGCCACCACGCCCAACGAAAGCGCGCCGCCGGATTTACGCGCGACCAGCACGCCGCAAACCGCCGGCGCCGCAGAACCGCACAGCACCACGGCCACCCAGAAGAGCGCGGCCTGATCGCCGAAGGCGGTACCGCTGACAAGGCCGAACGCCACCGTCAACACCAGCGACAGCGCACCGCCCGCCGCCGCGTACACGCCGGCTTTCTTCACGTCGCCCTCGTCAACCTTGAGCGCCGCACACAGCACCAGGTACAACGCCGCACCTGTCGCCAGCGCCGTTCCCAAGTAGGCCAACGGAAGCGCGACGGTGTTCCAGACCGGGCGCGACGTCATCATGTACGACACGCCGCAGGCGAACGCGAACGCCACGGCCAGCACGATACCCGTCGCGGCGAGCGCCTTGCGGGCTCCGGATGATGCCTCGCGCTTCACCAGCAGCGCGTATACCGCGATGCAAACCGCCAGCAGGCCCAGCAGCAAAGCTTCCAGGAAGATGCCCGCCGTAGGATGAGCCAGCACCGCCATCATGCGATCGACGTGCGACAGGTGCGTAGCCGACGCGATGCCGCCCACCACCAGCAGCGCCACCGCCACCGCGCATGCCGGCAAGCGCACCTTCGACGCCGCGCCTCCGCGAAATTCATCGAGGGCCGTGCAGGCGAACAGTCCGGCACCGCATCCCGACAGCACCGTGAACAGAACCAAAGACCACTGGATCGTCATGGCTACTCACCTTCCTTCCAAGCGGCGCGTTTCGGCGACAGAATGTAGTGCGTCGCCGGATGGTTCCCCACATCTTGCAGGGTGTGGATGCTGGCGGGATCGGCCGCGGCAAGAGCCTTCGACGCATCGGACGAGGGGTCGTCGATATCGCCGTAGAACCGGGCGCCGGCCGAGCACGTGCGCACGCACATGGGAAGCTCGCCGTTCTTGGACAAATGCGCGCACAGCGTGCACTTCTCCACCACACTCTCGGCCGCGTTCCATGAACGCACGCCGTACGGGCAGGCCATCATGCAGTATTTGCAGCCGATGCACTTCTCCTTGTCCACCAGCACCATGCCGTCGGCGTCGCGATAGCTGGCCCCGGTGGGACACACGTTCACGCAGGGCGCATCCTGGCACTGCTGGCACATGGTGGGCAGGAAATACATCTCCAAATCGGGATATTCGCCGAAAGGCCCGCGTTCCACCACCTTGTTCCAGTACTCGCCCAATGCGATATTGTTCTCGTTCTTGCAGGCGATCTCGCAGCCGTGGCAGCCGATGCAGCGGTCGAGATCGACGACGATAGCGTAATGAGCCATTATTTGAACACCACCTCAGTGGATTCGCTGAATTCAGGCATCCACGGTTCGAAATCGGTCGGGTTGATCCATGCGCCTTCAGGCGCGCCTTCGGGAGCCGGGTACACCTTCACCGTGAAGCCGCGCAGCGTGTACGTGCCGTGCTCGGGGCTGTAACGCCCGTCGGTCTTGGTGAGGATGTTCACGTTCATCTCAGTCCAGGCCTTGCTCGGCGTGTCGGTGTCCAGGTACTCGGGATTCCAGAAGCGTTCCATGTGCACGGCGTCTTTTGCGATGCCCGCTGTCACATGCGCCTTCCCGCGCACCTTGCCGCGACGGCTTTCCACCCACACCCACTGCTCGTCCTCCACGCCGTACTTCTCGGCGGTCTCGGGATGGATGCTGACCAGCGGCACCGGATACAGCTCGCGCAGATACGGAATGTTGCGCAACGTGCCGTGATGGTAGTGCGGAATGCGTCCCTGGGTCAGCATGATGGGATATTCCGTATCGGTGAGGTTCGTCTCCTCGGGCTCCAGATAGTAGATCAAAGGATCGTAATCTTCGTCGGCCGGCGGCATGACGTAGGATTTGCCCTCGGCGCTCGCCCACGGCTCGCCCGTGCGGCCTAGCATGAGCGTGCCTTCCGAATACGGCTCGACCTTCTTGGACGGCGTGTTCCAGCCCTTCTCCTTGCCCGTCTTCGGATCGATGGTCTTGTAGGTGTAATACGTCAGGTAGTCTTCCTTGGAGATCCACTCGTACGTGCCCATCTCGGCCAGTTCGTCCCAGCTCATAGGCAGCGAGCCCATATGGAAGTCCATCATTTCCTGCTGGCCGCGCCAGTACACCAGATCGGTGCCCAGCGTTGCCAGGTATTCCTTGTCGAAGGCCTTCTGAGCGAACGGATTGCCCAGCTCGGCGCAACGATGCGCGATCTCCGACCAGATGACGCCCTCGTTCACCGTTTCGTACAAGTGCACCACCGGCTGGCGGATGATGATCTTGTTCGCGTGGGCGATGGTGAAATAGCTCTCCAGCCACTCCTGCGTGGGCAGAACGTAATCGGCCGCTTCGATGGTGAAGGCCGTGGGGTACATGTACAGATGGCAGATCATCTCCATCTTGTCGATGATCTCGGACAGCTGCCCCGCGTTGCCGATCATCGCATGCTTGTTGCCAGAGCGCTCCATCCAGTTGCGCGGCTGGTACGGCTCGCCTGTGGTGATGGCCTTGAACACCGTGGGGATGTGCGCATGCGACCAGATGCCCAGGCCCTTGTGCTCGCGATACCCTAGGCGCTTCTCCAGCATATCGCCTGTGACCAGCGTGTTCATAGTGCCGAGATCCACCTTGTTCGGCGGGTCGGGGAAACGCTGCAGCAGCGCGCCCGGCTTCTCCACGTTGCCCAGCAAGAACTCCAGGATGCAGGCGCCTTCCGTACCCTGGGCCGACTGAGGGCTCATGTCGGTGGCCACGCCCAGAACCAGGCCGGACGGCGCGTTCTCCGCGTAGATGCGGATGGCCTTCTCCACCTGGTCCTTCTCAAGGCAGCATACCTCGCAGCCCTTTTCGAGCGTCCATTCGTCCACGCGCTCCTGCAGCAGCGTGAACGCCGTGGGGTATTCGACGCCGTCGATCTCGTACGTGCCGAAGAACGCGGGGTCCAGCGCTTCGTCGTACGGCCATGGCAGCGCCTTCGCGGAGTTCGTCTTCTGATCCCACACCACGAACGTCTTTTCCGCATCTTCCGCATCGGCTTCGCCCAGGCCCACTTCGTAGGCGCGCAGCATCTTCTTCGTATCGGTGTCGATGAGGTACGGCAGGTTCGTCCAACGCTTGCAGAAATCTTCGTCGTACAGCTTGTTCTCGATGATGTAGCGGATCCACGTCATCATAAGCGCCACGTCGGTTCCGGGACGAATGGGCAGCCACACGTCGGCCATAGCCGCATCGGGCGTGAAGCGAGGGTCCACCACTACCATGTTGAGCCCCTGCTCGCGTGCGCGCAGCTCGGCAATGGCGCGCCCCGAACCGCTGGGCGCGTGGTAGCTGGTGCAGGTGCCCCACATGACCAGCGTCTGGATAGGATTGTCCTCCGGGAAGTACAGCGACGAACAGCCGCCGTACTTGGAATCGGCCATCGACGTGGTGCCCGACTTGCTGCCGCCGTACATGAGCGAGAACGTGGCCATGCGCGGCAGGAAGCACTGCGCGCAGCCCGGCTCGAAGATGTTCGGCGATCCCAACGCCTGCGTGAAGCGACACGGCGAGCTGAAGTGCGGGTTCCCGCCGCCGCCCGTAGAGGTCACCAGCGACTCGCCGCCGTACTTGAAGAAGTCCTGCGTGAGCTTCTGCGCGATCTCCTCGATAGCCTGATCCCAGCTGATGCGCTCGAAGCTGTTCGTGCCGCGCTCCCCCACGCGCTTCATGGGGTACTTGTTGCGACAGGGGTTGTACAGCGCTTGGATGCCCGAAAGGCCCTTCGCGCACAGGCCTCCGCGGCTGATGGGGCTTTCCGGATTGCCTTCGAGCCGAATGACGCGTCCGTCGCGCACCGTCGCGATGACGGCGCAGCTGCAGATGCACGCTTGGCACGAGGTGTAGACCTTCTTTGTTTGGGAGGTCGTCTCGTCGGCATGCGCTTCGCGGAACGTCGCGCCGTCGACCGCCGTCGCGCCGAATGCGGCAAGCGCTCCGGTGGCGGCTGCGGCTTTCACGAACCCGCGCCTCGACATGTTGAGCTGACTCATACACATCGCCTTTCTCTCTCGTCTCCTTACGGCCGCAGGGGTAGAACGTTCCTGCGACCTTCACGAGAGAGATTGTGCGCGCGACGAAGGCGCTCGCCTATCGCCTGGAAGGGCTAAACCGGCTGACTGCAGGAGTAAACTGTCTTTTCATCAGGAGAAACAACCCTTAGACAAAGCAATGGCCGCAGAGGCGGCCATCGAGGGGAGGCGAGATCGTTAACGGCTCAGCGCATCACATGCTCGGTGGCGTCGATGAACTCCTGACGCGTGTGCACGCCCGTCTTGGCGTAGATGCTGCGGATATGCGCCTTCGCAGTGTTGTCGGAGATGACCAGCGCCTCGCCGATGGACTTCGCATCGCGGCCGCGCAGCATAAGCTCGAACACTTCGCGCTCGCGTGCAGTGAGGTTGTGATCGGCCGCGAACCCATCGGCATCGACCCCGGACCCCATCTCGGCGATCACCTCCTCGGAAAACATGTCGCGAGAGTCGTCTGCGACGACGGCATCGCGAACGACATCGAGCCCGTCCGATACCGACGATTTCGGGGCCACCGCTTCGACCGCCAGCCATCCCGCGCTGGTGATCTTGCGCACATCGCTTTCCCTGAAAATCAGCATGGATGCTGCCACCAGCAAAAACGCCAACACCAAGCCGACGATGAACGACTCAGAGCCATCCATCTCGGCAAGCGGGTAACCCTGCCCCACGACGAGCCCTGCCAACGAACCGAGCGCGAAAACCGAGCGTCCGTACCCGAACACCTGAATCGAACTCCAATAATCGCTGCGAGCCAAATACGTCAGCAAGCACCACATGAACAGAGAGAACAAGCAGTACACCAGCACGATCACCGCCGCAGCGGCCATATTGCCCGCATCCGACGAGAACACCACCACCACGGCCAGCACGAGCATGAGCACGAGCGGGTAATACGCCACGCCGAAATCGAACGATTTGAGCAAGCTGCTCACCAGCACCAACACGAAGCTGACCAAAATGACCAGCGACACGCCTATCGTGCCGCTCGCTAACGACGCCTCGGCATCTTGCAGGGCGAAAGCGCCCTTCGACAGGTTCGCCATGAACGTGAGCAGGAACACCACTACGAGGAAGCGCGCGAACGCGAAGACGCTTGCACGACGCGTGGCCGCATCGATGTCGGCCGCGCGGCGACGCACAAGTCCGCGCGTCGCGTCCGCGTCGGACTCGAACAGCGTCATCAACGCGGCGGCCAACGGCAATAGCGCCGCCACCAACAGCGCGATCTGCGGCACAGTGCCCACCACGAAGAAGAAGACGAGCCCGGAGGCCAACTCGGACAGCGCCGTGTTCGTCACGGCCACCACCGGACGCGTCGCCGCGTAGATCTGACCGGCGCGTACGGCAATGAACGCGGTGCCGACGCCCGTTAGGAGCGCTCCCGACACGAACAGCAGGTTGGCTCCGTCAAAGAACAGAAACGCGCCCGCATATTCCATCAACATGCCGACCGACGAGATTACGCCCGCAAGGCACATAACGCCCTTGCGCGCCAAAACGAGAGAAGCCTTTTCATGGAACAA
Source organism: Eggerthella sp. (assembly GCF_048329335.1). Classification (NCBI taxonomy): domain Bacteria; kingdom Bacillati; phylum Actinomycetota; class Coriobacteriia; order Eggerthellales; family Eggerthellaceae; genus Eggerthella; species Eggerthella sp. Next base: position 19,911 of record NZ_DBFEGU010000174.1, read on the forward strand.
CGCCAACAGAGCCGCGACCAGCGCGAATGCAACGGTCGACCAAGCATACATGGAGAACGAGCACGATGCGGACCCTGTCCCGTTCGCTACGTAGCTCCAGATCGGCGCCGTATACACCACGAGGATCCACGAACGCCAGAAACAGTACGTCAGGTATTTCGCCGCCGGCCAAGCCCTCATACGTCCCCCTCGCCCCTTCGGCACCCGACATCACCCGTCAATGCCGTCGCCATACGTCCCATAGTACTTCATACGCTCGCTTCGATACGTTCGCGGCAAGATTAAACTCGCAAGCGAGAGGAGTAAACTCCCCTGCCCGCCTCCCCTACAGCGGCCGTCTGGCTTCGATAGCGCGGCCGAGGGTAACCTCATCGGCGAACTCGAGGTCGCCGCCGACGGGCAGGCCGCTGGCGGGACGGGTGACGGCGATGCCGAGCGGCTTGATGAGTCGGGCGAGGTAGGTCGCCGTGGTCTCCCCCTCAACGTTGGGGTTCGTGGCCAGCACCACTTCGCGCACCTCGTCGGATGCGAGGCGCTTCATAAGCTGGGCGATGCGCAGCTCGTCGGGGCCGATGCCCTCCATCGGGGAAAGGGCGCCGCCCAGCACATGGTACACGCCGTTGTACACCGCGGTGCGCTCGATGGGCGGGATGTCGCGCGGCTCGCTGACCACGCAGATGATGCCTGCGTCGCGCTTGGACGACTGGCAGATCTCGCACAGGTCGTCCTCGGCGTAGTTGAAGCAGCGCGAGCAGAAGCGCACCGTTTCCTTCACCTCGGCGATGGCATCCGACAAGCGCAGCGCCGTAGCCTTATCGGCGTTGAGGATCCAGTACGCGATACGCTGCGCCGACTTCGGCCCCACGCCCGGCAAGCGCTCAAGCTCGTCGAGCAGTTTCTGAATGGACGGCGCAGCGTACATGATCGCGATTCTCTCCGAACCTGGTTACATGAGGCCCGGGATGTTCAAGCCGCCGGTCGCGGCGTTCAACCGCTGGGAGCTGATCTCGGACACGCCGCGCAGCGCCTCGTTCACCGCGGCGGCCACCATGTCCTGCAGCATCTCGACGTCCTCGGGATCCACGGCCTCGGGGTCGATGACGATGCTGTCCACGGTCATGTCGCCGTTCGCAACCACCTTCACCATGCCGCCGCCGGCGGTGGCCTCGAACGTCATGTCCTTGATCTCCTCTTGGGCGCGCGCAAGCTCGGCCTGCATCTTCTGCGCCTGCTTCATCATGGCGCCCATGTTACCGCCGCCGCCGGGAAAACCGCCTCGTTTCGACATCGTCGTCTCCTATCTGTCATGGTCGTTTCGAACAAGCCGCATACGTGCGGCGAACTAGCTGTCGCGCTATTCTCTCACTTCTTCGACGCGCACGCCATCGCCGAAACCGGCGGCCAGAATGGCCTGCAGCTCTTCGGGCGATTGCCGCACCGCAGGCTCGGGCGTCGCCGACGTGCGAGCATCCACCGGAGTCGGAGCCGGAGCCGCGGGAGCCGGGGCGGCAGCAGGCGTCGGCGCCGAAGCTGGATTCGGAGCAGGCGCGGGCGTCGGCGCGGACGAGACGTAACCGTCATCGTACGGAACCACCTCGTCCTCGTACGGAGGTATGTCGTAGTCCGGCACGGGCATCGGGCGCGGCGCGGGAGCAGAAACCGCCGGAGCCGCCTGCTGAGGCTGCTGCGGGCGCTGGGCCGGAGCAGGCGTCGGACGCGGCGTCGGCGACGGCGCGGAAGCCGACGTCGGCGCAGGACGCGCGGCCGGAGCCGCCGCCGTGGCAACCGCGCCGCCCTGCGCATACGCGAAGTGCAACGACTCGCCGCACGCCTGGTTGAGCGCGACCGACACCGCTTCCTGCACGTCGGGCTTCTGCACCGCCTTGAAGGCGAACGAGTTCTCGGCCGGGAACTCGATGATCAACGTGTCCTTGCCCGCGTCGTACACCGCTTTCGTGTTAAGGAACAGCACGCCGTAAGCAGCCTTGTTCTTCTTGAGCGTCGCCAGCACCGCCTGCCACACGCGCTGCAAGGCGGCCGGATTCTGCAGGCTGGCCTTGAGCTGGTCGGAGGGGGCCGCGGCGGACGGAGCCTGAGATTGCATCACGGGCGATGCGGGTCGAGGAGCCGAAACGCCCTCCGCCCCTTGCGGCGGGACGCCGCCCGCCTCGCGCGACGGCGCCGCAACCTGCGGAGCAGCGACGGGTTGCACCGACGCGGCAGGCACCGCCCCAGCGCGTTCGGCCGACGATGCGCGATCGGGACCAGGAGCGGAAGCGGGAGCCGCGGAAGGCTGGGAGGCGGGCATCGGAGCCCCCTGGGTCGCAGGGGATGCAGGCGGAGAAGCCGGCACGGGCGCAACCGAAACCTGGGAAGCCGAAGCCGCCGCAACCTGAGGGGCGGCAACCGCGGCAGCCCCTCCCCCGATCACGTGCGCAACCGCGGAGTGCCCGCTCTCCAGCGCCTCGATGCGCTCGGCAAGAGCCTCCAGCGTCAAGTCGGAATCGGGCCGCACCATGCGCGTGAGCGCGATCTCGAACGACAGACGCGGGTTCGTCGACGTCTTCAACTCGGCCGACAGGTCGCCCAGCACGCCCAGCAGGCGCGCCAGGCGGTCAGGGCCGAACAGCGGCAGCTCGCTCGCAAGCTCGCGCCGCACGGTTTCGCTCACCTCAAGCGCCACGTCGGCGCCCGCCAGCGACAGCACGTACATGTTGCGCATATGCTCGGCCAAATCGCGCACGAACTGCGCCAGATCCGCACCCGTTTCCACGTACTCCGCCGTCCAGCGGAAGCACGAGGCCACGTCGCGCGTACCGATTGCGCGCACGATCTCGGCCAGGTCGTTCGTGTCGATGGAGCCCAATAGCCTCTCGGCCACCTCCATCGTCACCTTGCCCTCGCCGAACGCGATCAGCTGCTCGAGCGACGTCAGCGCGTTGCGCATGCCGCCTTCGGCGCGATGGGCGATCAGATCGAGCGCCTCGCCCTCGAACTCCACGTCCTCGGACACGCAAATGGCACCCAGGCGCGACACGATGGACTCGGCCGAGATGCGGCGGAAGTCGAACCGCTGGCAACGCGAATGGATGGTCTCGGGCACCTTCTGCGGATCGGTGGTGGCCAGGATGAACACCACGTGGCTCGGCGGCTCCTCGAGCGTCTTCAACAGCGCGTTGAACGCCGCCGTCGAAAGCATGTGAACCTCGTCGATGATATAGATCTTATAGCGCCCGCGCGTAGGAGCGAACTGGACGCGACCGATGATCTCCTCGCGCACGTTCTCCACACCCGTACGCGACGCGGCGTCCAGCTCGTAGACGTCCGGATGTTCGCCGTTCGCAATCATCACGCAGTCATCGCACGTGCCGTCAGGCTCGGAGGTAGGGCCGCATTCGCACAGCAAGGCTTTCGCCAGCAGACGAGCCGTGGTGGTCTTGCCGGTGCCGCGCGGACCCGTGAACAGGTAGGCGTGGCTCACCTTGTCCTGTTCGATCGCGTTTTTGATCGTGCGCTCTATATGCTCCTGACCGACAACGTCTTCGAAGATCTGCGGCCGGTATTTACGGTAAAGTGCCTCTGCCATCGCGTACGCCCTCTTCCCTGCTACTCCGTTTCGGACTCCGCCTTCGCATGAGCGCCGTGCGGCATCTCCTGAACCGCCTTCGCGACAGGGGCCGCATGCTTGCCGGAGAGCCCTTCTTCGACTGCCGCATGAGCGCCGCGCAGCTCGAGCTCCTCGACCAATTCGGCATCGATCTCGGCTTGGGCCTGCGTGCGTCCGTCAGCCGTCTTCTTCTTGCGCGAGCTCATAGCGGCCTTGACGGCGCCGATGATAGCCGGAGCCACCGACACGGCGACAATGCCCAGCACGATGACCTCGAAGTGATCCTGCACGAGCGGAATACCGCCGAAGAAGTATCCCACCAAAACGAACAGGCTGACCCAGGCTATGCCGCCGATGCAGTTGAACAGCGTGAACTTGCCGAAGTTCATATGGCCGGTACCCGCAATGAACGGGGCGAACGTGCGGAAGAACGGCATGAAGCGCGTGATGACGATGGTGAGCCCGCCGTATTTGGCAAAGAAATGGTCGAGCTTGCTCATGCGTTCAGGCGTGAGCGCTTTCACTTTGCCGGAATCGATGATGCGCACGCCGAAGAACCGCGCGATCCAGTAATTCGACGTGTTGCCCAAGATAGCGGCAACGTAGAACACGATGAGCGTAGCCCAGACGTTCAACCCTCCACCGTCGGCAGAGAACACGCCCGCCGCGAACAACAGCGAATCGCCCGGCAAAAACGGGAAGAACACAAGACCCGTCTCCACGAACACGATGAGAAACAGCGGCGAGTACACCCACAGCGGCCCCAGCGCGATGATCCAGCCCGCGATAGCCCCCCGCGGATCCGAGAGCAGGTTGACGAAGAAATTGATGATGTCCATGTCGTCCTCGCGGTCACAGCCCGATACAAAAAAGTATCTCGAATAGGCAGGGGCGCTCGCCAGCGGTCCCTTATGGCTGCTTCCTCCCGGACCTGACCAGGTTCGGAACATGGCGCCGCCCCGGCCCATTCGAGATACTCAAAACAACAACCGTTCCAGTATAAAGGAAGCGCAAAATCCGGTCGAACCCCAACCCTCTGAAGCAACCAAAAGCACACAGTCTCGACCATCGCGTTCGCCGTCGAGACCGCAGGAATCCTTTGCCTTGCGGTGCCGCGCCATCGCAAGCCGTCGTCTTTCCAGCTAAGTTGATCGAACCCGATCCTCTGCAGAACACCCAGATAGATCCATTCGTTTCCAACTTGGCGATCGCCCTTCTTCATTTCGTTACCGGAATCTACGTAAGATGATTATTCGGCATTCGTGGAACAATCAATGCATTAGAGGAGGAAGCGATGAAGGCAACCGATCAAATCAAGCACGCGGCCTTCGAGAAGACGCTCGATTATCTCTTGGAAGACCCCGAGCGCAACGCCACCAAGATCATGGATATGCTGGACAAGGTAGCACCTGCCGACTTGTTCCCCAGTCAGAGGACCGCCTTCCGCAACGCTATCGACCAGCAGAGCAATTGGCACCAGCTCATCACGCGCGTGCTCGAGCTGAATCCCGCGATGCGCAACGACTTCATCAAGACGTTCCTCGTTGACGGCAACCTCATGGCATGGCCAAAGCAGGAGACCATGCGCGAGAAGCACCGCTGCAACGTGCCCTGGGCCATCCTCATGGATCCTACGAGCGCCTGCAACTTGCACTGCACCGGTTGTTGGGCCGCCGAGTACGGTCACCAGGAAAACCTCTCCTACGACGAACTGGACTCCATTATCCGCCAAGGCACCGAGCTCGGCACCTACGTGTACATCTACACGGGCGGCGAGCCGCTCGTGCGCAAGCGGGATCTCATCGCGCTCTGTGAAACGCACCCCGACTGCTCGTTCCTCTCGTTCACCAACGCGACGCTCATAGACGAAGAGTTTTGCCAAGATTTGCTGCGCGTGAAGAACTTCATTCCCGCCATCAGCGTGGAAGGCTTCGAGGAAGCAACCGATGGACGCCGCGGCGAGGGCACGTACCAAAAGGTCGTCCGGGCAATGCGCCTGCTCAAACAGCACGGGCTCCCCTTCGGCGTCTCGTGCTGCTACACGTCAGCCAACGCCGATTCCATCGCCTCCGAGGAGTTCTTCGACTGGATGATCGGCCAGGGCGTCCTATTCGCCTGGATATTCACCTACATGCCCGTAGGCGTGGACGCGCCCGTCGAACTCATGGTGCAAGCCGACCAGCGCGAACGCCTCTACCGCTTCGTCCGCGAGATGCGCAGCAAGAAACCGCTGTTCACCCTCGACTTCCAAAACGATGGCGAGTTCGTGGGCGGATGCATCGCCGGCGGACGACGCTATTTGCATATCAACGCCGCCGGCGACGTGGAGCCGTGCGTGTTCGCGCACTACGCCAACGCGAACATACGCGAGACGACGTTGCTCGATGCCCTGAAATCTCCGATCTTCATGCAGTACTACGAGCGGCAGCCGTTCAACGACAACTTGCTGCGCCCCTGCCCCATCTTGGAGAACCGGGACGTGCTGGCGGACATGGTGGAAACCGCCGGCGCCCACTCCACCGACCTGCAGGCGAAGGAAAGCGCGCGCGACCTGTGCGCCAAGTG
>NZ_DBFEGU010000175.1:0-2504 GCF_048329335.1 Eggerthella sp.
ACTAGGAGGCATGCATGAGCGTCATCATCGATGTGTTCGGTCGCGAGATTCTGGACTCGCGCGGCAACCCGACCGTGGAAGTTGAAGTGGTGCTGGAAGACGGCGCGTTCGGCCGTGCCGCGGTGCCGTCGGGCGCTTCGACGGGCGCGTTCGAGGCCGTCGAGCTGCGCGACTGCGACAAGGGCCGCTATCTCGGCAAGGGCACACTGGATGCTGTCGCCCACGTGAACGAGGAGATCGCCGAGGCGCTCATCGGCGTCGAGGCCGACGATCAGCGCTTTATCGACGACATCATGCTGCAGGTGGACGGCACCGACAACAAGGGTGCCTTGGGCGCGAACGCCATCCTTGGCGCGTCGCTGGCCTGCGCCAAGGCTGCTGCCGAGTCGGCTGAGCTGCCGCTGTACAAGTACGTCGGCGGCGCGAACGCGCACCTGCTGCCCACGCCCATGATGAACATCCTCAACGGCGGCGTGCATGCTGACAACAACGTGGACTTCCAGGAGTTCATGATCATGCCGGTGGGCGCGAGCACGTTCGCCGAGGCGCTGCGCTGGTGCGCCGAGATCTACCACACGCTGAAGAAGGTGCTGCATGACGCGGGCCTCGGCGGCGGCGTGGGTGACGAGGGTGGCTTCGCCCCCAACTTCAAGACGAACGAAGAGCCGCTCGAGTACGTGACGAAGGCGTGCGAGGCTGCCGGTTACAAGCCCGGCGTGGACATCATGTTCGCCATGGACCCGGCATCCACCGAGTTCTACGACGCCGATAAGAAGAAGTACGTGCTGGCGGGCGAGGGCCGCGAGCTGACCAGCGCCGAGATGGTGGACTATTGGGAAGCGCTCGTGAACAAGTACCCCATCGTCTCCATCGAGGACGGTATGGCCGAAGAGGATTGGGACGGCTGGAAAGAGCTGACCGACCGCATCGGCGACCGCGTGCAGCTGGTGGGCGACGACCTGTTCGTCACCAACTCCAAGCGCCTGGCCAAGGGTATCGAGCTGGGCTGCGCGAACGCCATCCTCATCAAGGTGAACCAGATCGGCAGCCTGACCGAGACGCTGGAGGCCATTGAGATGGCGAAGCAGGCCGGCTATGCATGCGTCATGAGCCACCGCTCCGGCGAGACCGAGGACACCACCATCGCCGACCTGGCCGTCGCTTGCAACACCGGCCAGATCAAGACGGGCGCGCCCTGCCGCAGCGACCGCGTGGCGAAGTACAACCAGCTGCTCCGCATCGAGGAAGAGTTGGACACCGCCGCCCAGTACGCCGGCATGAACGCCTTTTACAATATCAACCGCTAACGGTTGCGAGAGCTTGACGGCTCTTTAGCTTCGCGAAACGAGAAGGGCTGCCTTTGGGCAGCCCTTCTTCATGAGCGGGAAAAGGCTTTGCCCTACGCTCCCCGGTGCATGTCCATGTCGGGGGCGGGGTGCTCCAGCACTCCCTGCTCCAGCATTTCGCCGCTTTGGCGCACGTAGTCGTCGGCGGGGAAGGTGCACATGGACGCAATCTCCTCGTCGGTCAGCGCGCGCTTCACGCGCGCCGGCGTGCCCATGATGAGGCTGCCCGGCGGGAACTCCTTGCCCTCTGTCACCAGCGATCCTGCCCCGATCAGGCTGTTCGCGCCGATCTTCGCGCGGTTCATCACGATGGAGCCCATGCCCACCAGCACGTTTTCGCCCAGCTCGCACCCGTGCAGGATGGTGCCGTGGCCTACGGTGCAATGCGGCCCCACGATGCAGGGCACGTCGAAATCCACGTGGACGACCGTGTTCTCCTGCAAGTTGGACTCGTCGCCGATGACGACGGGCGCGTCGTCGCCGCGGATCTGCACGCCGGCGAACACGCTGGCGTCGCGGCCGATGGTCACGTCGCCCACGATGCCAGCCGACGGCGCGATGCGGGCGGTGGGATGGGCTTTCACGCGGTGGTACAGGGGCGTTTCTTCTGAGGTCATGGGCGTCTCCTTGTGTGCGAGGGTTCGGTGTCCTTCCATTATCGCGAACCTGGGGGCGAGGGGCTATCGTCAGATCATGGCGATTGGGTGGAGCGCCCCCCCTTGAAGCCCGCGTACGACTGCCGATGCTGCCAAACTTCCTGCGCAACACTATACTGCAAGCGCTATAATGAGCCGCACGAAGGAAAAGGATGTGCAACCATGCCAGAAATGATCTCACTTGAAGAGGCCCGTGCGCTCGTGTTGTCCCATGCGGCGCCCCTGCCGGTGGAAACCGTGCCCGTGTTGGAAGCGGTCGGCCGCGTGGCCGCCGCCGATTTGAAGAGCGATATCGACATCTCGCCGTTCGCCCATTCGGCGATGGACGGGTTCGCGGTTCGGGCCGCCGAGCTTGCCGAGGCGTCGCAGGAAGCGCCGGTCGAACTGGACGTCGTGGCCGAGATCGCGGCGGGCGACGTGTTTGAAGGCTCTATCGAGGCCGGGCAGTGCGTGCGCATCATGACCGGCGCGCCCATGCCCGACGACGCAGACTCCGTGGTGA
>NZ_DBFEGU010000176.1:0-6463 GCF_048329335.1 Eggerthella sp.
TCGTCTTCGTCAACCTGGGGCGTGCGAAACGGATCGAGAAATCCTATTCGGTCGTTTGGCGGGCTGATTTTGGCAAGAATTTCGAGGTAGGTAAAAGTTACATATATCTAACTTGGCTAAAAGCGAGCGTGTGAGAAAACCGACCAGGTGTTTTGCGCACAAGTTACGATGCAAAGACGGTCTTCTGGCGTCCCACATTCACCTAGCTCAAAATTTTTGCCATATTCTCGCACCTCGACGACAAGTCGCCGTCTATCGACCGTGCGATTTTCTCAAAAGAGGTTGCGAGCATGCTTGCGCTCTTCGCCAGGTTGCCGCATTGACGTACAATAAGCTGAAAGCGGAAAGCCGCGCGTATCCGCCGGTAACATGAAAGGGCTCATCATGCGAATTATGGCTTTGGATATTGGGGAGACGCGCGTGGGGGTTGCGGTGAGCGATCCGGGGGAACGGGTGGCTTCTCCGGTGGCCGTGCTGCCCGCCTCGGAAGTGCTGAACTGCGCGAAGCCGTTCCAGCGAGCGCTTGAGGATTGGGAGCCGGAGCTGCTGCTGTGCGGACTTCCCTACACCATGGCGGGCGCGGAGGGGCCTCAGGCCGCGCGCATTCGGAAAGCGGCGAAAACCATATCCGACGCCTGCGGCATCCCTTACGAATTCGCTGATGAGCGGTTAAGTTCGCAGGAAGCCAAACGGAGTTTGCGTGAAAAGGGCATGACCGAGAAGGCCATGCGCGGCAAAATAGATATGATAGCCGCAAGTTTGTTTTTGCAGGCGTGGCTTGACGCGCGCCGTGAGGCTTGATGGAAGAAGAGGATCAGTTCCATGCCCCAGCACAGGAAGCAAGTCACCTATTCTCAGCGTCCGAACCATGCAGCTCGCTCGGCTCATGCCCGGGGCGAGCGCCAGTTCCGTACGTACGATACCAGCTATATCCGCCCGAAGAAAAGCAAGGCTCCTGCTATAGTCGCCGCCGTTTTGGCCGTTCTCGTCGTCGGAGGTTTGGCGTGGGGCGCGCTCACCCTGTTCAACAGCTGTTCCGCGCAATCGGTCGAGCTTCTGGCCGAGGGTCAGGAGGCCACGATCACGGTGGCCGAAGGTGCTGGTGCCAAGGTCGTCGGAGAGCAGCTTGCGGAAGCCCGTCTGGTTTCCAATGCGGGAGACTTCACGAAGCGCGTCAACGAGATGGGCGTTGATTCCCAGCTCAAGCCCGGTACCTACACATTCGCGGGCGGTATGTCGCTCGACGCCATCATCAACCAGCTGACGGCCGGTCCGGTGGCGAACGCGCTCACCATCCCCGAAGGCAGCACGCTCGAGGCCGTTGCCCAGAGCGTGGCAACCTTCACCGAGAATCACATCACGGCGGACGCGTTCACGGCCGCTGCGTCGGATGCCAGCGCATACGCGGCCGACTACGACTTCCTGGCCGACGCGGGCACGAACAGCCTGGAAGGCTTCCTGTTCCCGAAAACGTACGAGATCGGCGACGATGCCACGGCCGAGTCGGTAGTGCGCATGATGCTCGACCAGTTCAAGACCGAGACGTCGGGGCTCGATTGGTCCTACCCGCAAAGCCAGGGCCTCACCATCTACGATGCCGTGAAGCTGGCTTCCATCGTTGAGCGCGAGTCGTCGGGCGACGAGCAGATCCGCGCCCAGGTGGCCTCGGTGTTCTACAACCGCCTGAACAACTTCGGCGATCCGAACTACGGCTTCCTGCAAAGCGATGCGACCACGGCTTACGAGCTGGGTCACGACCCCACCCCCGAGGATATCAAGAATCCAACGCCGTTCAACACCTACACGAACACGGGTCTGCCTCCCACGCCCATCTGCTCGCCGGGTCTCGATTGCCTGCAAGCCGTGTGCAACCCTGCGCAGACGAACTACTTCTTCTTCTTCTTCTACTTCGCGCCTGATGAAGGCGGTACGATGCAGTACTACTTCAGCGAAACGTACGAAGAGCATCAGCAGACGTTCTCCTAGGCCGTTAGCGACAACGCCATGTCTTTTCTCGAACCCGACCGCTACTTTGCGCGCATCTCGCGCATCGATATCGACCGCGACCTGCTGGCGCTGGGCTTTCGCAACGTGCTGCTGGACGTGGACAACACCATCCTCACGCGTGACACCCACGAAGTGCCGCGTGACGTGGGGTTCTGGCTGGCGAAGGCGCGCGACGCGGGCATTACGTTCTGCCTTGTGTCCAACAACTGGCACGAAGGGGTGTACCAGCTGGCGAACCGTCTTTCGCTGCCCATCGTGGCGAAGGCCGTCAAGCCGTTGCCGCCCGCGTTCCTCATGGCTTTGCGCAAGCTGGGAGCGAAGCGTTCCGAGACGGTGGTCATCGGCGATCAGCTGGTCACCGACGTCATGGGCGCGCATTTTCTGGGCATGAAGGCGTATCTGCTGGCTCCGCTGGTGGAGCAGGATCTGCCCCATACGCTGCTGCTGCGCAACTTCGAGCGCGTCGTCATGGGCGAGCGTAAGCCGGAGGGCGCCGCATCGACGTCGCAGAACGCCGTCCCCTGCGAGGATGAGGAACCCGACGCGCAGGGCGTCTGATGTGAACGAGCGAGCGAAAGGATCGTTATGACCGACACGCAAGCCGAACGGCCGGCCGAGAGCCTGTACCTCTTGGGACATCCCATTGCGCACTCTTCGTCGCCCGCGATGTACAACGCCGTGTACGAGCGCTTAGGATTGCCGTGGCGCTACGGTTTGGCTGATTGCGCGACCGAGGAAGAGGCGCGCTCGTTCGTGGAGGCGCGCGGCTTCCTGTCCATCAACATCACCACGCCGTACAAGCCGCTCGCGTTCGAGGCCGCCACGGCGAAGGCTGCCACGGCGAAGCTCGCCCAGGGCGCGAACGTGCTGGTGAAGAAGGGTGACGCGCTCATCGGCTTCAACACCGACGGCCAGGGCTGCGTGGCGTACTTGGAGCGCACGGGCTTTTGCTTCGCAGGCAAGCGCGTGGCCGTGTGCGGCACGGGCCCCACGGCGCTGTCCATCCTGCACGCATGCGCCATCGCCGGGGCGGACGTGGCCATGCTGGTCGGGCGCGACAAGGAGCGCTCCCGCAAGGTGCTCGAAGGCTACGTCGAGCGGTTCGGCCTGTTGGCAAATGCCACGGTGGACCTGCCGGCAGCGCAGGCGCACCATCGCAGCTTCCGCACGGCTTACGAGCGCACCACGTTCAAGTTCGGCAGCTACACCACGTCCACGAAGGCGCTGGCCGCCGCCGATCTCGTGGTGAACGCGACGCCGCTCGGCATGAACGAGGGCGACGGCTCGCCGTTCGACGTCGGGCTTCTGAGCGCGGGCCAGACCGTGTTCGACGCGGTATACGGCCACGGCGAGACGGCGCTCGTGCGCGCCGCGCGCGAAGCGGGATGCACGGTGCACGACGGCGCCGGGATGCTGGTAGCGCAGGCAGTGGCCACCGTGCACGCCGTGTGCGACCTCGCCGAGGTCGACGTCGCCCTGTCTGACGACGAGCTGTTCGCCTTGATGGCGGAAGCGGCAGGATTCGACCTGTAGACTTCCGTCATCCTGAACGGAACCGACTGGTTGCTTCGTCATCCTGAGCGGAGCGCGTAGCGCGGAGTCGAAGGATCCCGTGAGGCGCCAGCTGGAAGCGTCTCGGTTGGCACCGTACGGCATCCTTCGCGTCCCCGCTTCGCGGAGCCTCCCTGCGCTCGCTTCGCGTGCTCGGGAGTTCGACAGTCCACTGGACTGTCGAATGCTGCGCTCGCTCAGGATGACGAGTACGTGAGCCATAGGGATGGGGTTGATGACTCATTCGATGCGGATGCGGCGTGCGACCTGCTTTTTGCTAGCCTTGCCTGAACGGTAGGGTACAATACGATGCGAACCATTCGTATCAGCGCGGAAAGCGACAGACTATGCGATACCTAACAGCAGGCGAGAGCCACGGTCCGTGCCTGACGGCCATCGTCGAAGGCGTGCCCGCGGGCTTGAAGATCTCCGAATCGCAAATCAACACCGACCTTTCTCGTCGTCAGTCCGGTTACGGGCGCGGCGGCCGCCAACGTATCGAGCGCGATACCGTGGAGGTCGTCTCCGGCGTGCGCTTCGGCCGCACGCTGGGAACTCCTATCGCGCTCGTGGTGCGCAACCGGGACTGGGAGAACTGGACCGATCGCATGGCCGCGTTCGGCGAGGCTCCGTCCGACCTCGCCCGCGAGGTCACGCCACGCCCCGGCCACGCCGACCTCGTGGGGGCGCTCAAAACCGACACGTCCGACTGCCGCAACATCCTCGAGCGCGCAAGCGCCCGCGAGACAGCTGCGCGCGTGGCGGCGGCCGGCATCGCGCGCGAGTTCTTGGCCGACCTGGGCGTGGAGGTGTTCTCGTACGTCACGTCCATCGGAAGCGCGTCCTTCGAAGAGGACGACGCGTTCATGAACGCTCCCGACTACAAGCCGCTTGCTATCGAGACGAGCGAGGTGCGCTGTCCCGACGAACAGGCGACGGAGGCTATGAAGGCCGAGATCGACCGCGCGAAAGACGCGGGCGAGAGCCTGGGCGGCACGTTCCGCGTCGTGGTGACGGGGCTCGTGCCGGGCGTGGGCGGCTACGCCTCGGCAGGCGATCGTCTGACCTCGCGTTTGGGTGCTGCCCTGTTCTCCATCCCCGCCATCAAGGGCGTCGAGTTCGGCCTGGGCTTCGAAGCGGCACGGCGCGTGGGCTCCGAGGTGCACGACCCCATCGCGCTGGACAAGCAGGCCGGCTTCGTGCGCACGTCGAACAATGCGGGCGGCCTCGAAGGCGGCATGACCACGGGCATGCCCCTCATCGTGAGTGCGGCCATGAAGCCCATTCCCACGCTCATGACGCCGCTCGAGACGGTGAACCTCGACACGTTGGAAGTCGAAGAGGCGTCGAAGGAGCGCAGCGACACGTGCGCCGTGCCCGCCTGCGCCGTGGTGGCCGAGAGCGAGGTGTCGTTCGTGCTGGCCGAGGCGTACCTCGAGAAGTTCGGGCGCGATAACATGGCCGACATCAAGGCGGCCGTGAAAGCGTACCGCCAGCGGCTCAGGACGATGGCGCGATGAGGCACGAGGCTTCGAGACGACCTCGCGTGGTGGGGGAGCTTGCGCGCCCCGTGTTCTTCGTGGGATTCATGGGCGCGGGGAAGACGTCGGTCGCGCGACGGCTGGCGCGCACCTGCGGCGTGGCCTCGGTGGACATGGACACGTACCTCGAGCGCCGCGAGGGCAAGCGCGTGAAGGAGATCTTCGCGCAGGCGGGCGAGGACGGCTTCCGCGCCATCGAGACGGACGTGCTGCGCGAGCTGGCCGGCAAGGAGCCGCTGCTCGTGTCGTGCGGCGGCGGCGTGGTGAAGCGCGATGAGAACCGCGCCATCCTGCGCGATGCGGGGTTCGTCGTGTACCTGAAGGTCACGGCCGACGAGGCGAAGTCGCGCATCAGCGACACCTCCACGCGCCCTTTGTTCCAGGACCTCGATGCCGCGCGCAAGACGTCCGAGGAGCGCCTGCCCCTGTACGCCGACGTGGCTGACCTCACCATCGACACCGCCGGCAAGAACGTGGCTACCATCGCGCGCGAAGTGCAGAGCGCGCTCGAGAAGGAGGGCATCCTGTGCCTGCAACGAAAGTGATCGTCAACATCCCCGGCGAAGAAGCCTACGACGTGCGCATCGGCGGCGGCGTGCTGGCGAATCTGGGCGCGCATCTGCGCAAGCTGCCGGCGTTCGCCGAGTCGGACCGCGCGCTCGTCGTCACCGACGAGAACGTTGCGCCGCTGTACCGCGCCGACGCGAAGGAAGCGCTCGCGCAAGCCGGGTTCCGCGTGAGCGACATCGCCGTGCCGGCGGGCGAAGGCTCGAAGTCTGTCGAGGTGGCGGGAGAGATATGGGAGGCCATGGCCAGCCTTGCGCTCGGCCGCGACTGCGTGGTGGTGGCGCTCGGCGGCGGCGTGGTGGGCGACCTCGCCGGGTTCGTTGCCGCAACCTATATGCGCGGCGTGCCGGTGGTGCAGGTTCCCACGACGCTGCTATCTATGGTGGACTCGTCGGTGGGCGGCAAGACCGGCGTCAACCTGGCGGCCGGCAAGAACCTCGTGGGCGCGTTCAAACAGCCGGCGTACGTGTGCGCCGACACGGCCACGCTGGCCACGCTCGACGAACGCGAGTGGGCCTGCGGCTGCGCGGAGATAGCGAAGTCCGCGGTCATCGACTCGGACGACTTCTTCTTCTGGCTGGTCGACGCGGCGGGCGCGCTGGCGGCGCGCGACGAGGTGGTAGTAGAGGAGGCCATCGCGCGCTCGGTGGTGTTCAAGGCCGACGTGGTGGCCGCCGACAAGTCCGAGAGCAAGGGCGTGCGCGAGTGCCTGAACTACGGCCACACGTTGGGACATGCGGTCGAATCGCTGGCGGGGTACGGCGCGTTCTCGCACGGCGCGGCCGTGGCCGAGGGCA
>NZ_DBFEGU010000177.1:0-10244 GCF_048329335.1 Eggerthella sp.
CGCGATGCAAAACGAGCTCCTGAAACGCAAGGTTTCAGGAGCTCGTTCATCTGCGAAGTGGTGCCCGAGGCGGGATTTGAACCCGCACGTCTAGGACAACGGTTTTTGAGACCGCCGCGTCTGCCATTCCGCCACTCGGGCGCAGGATGACAGTATACCGGAAGTCCACGAAAGCTTCGAGCAAAAATATCGTCGAGTCTTACCGGTTGAGCGAATCGTGGCGGCGGCGAAGCTTTGTCTGCGCGATCATCGCCGCAACGGCGGCGGCTATCGCCAGCGCGAGGGCAGCGGGTGCCGCCGCGCTGTCGCCGGTGGAGGCGAGCGCCTTGCCGGGCAGCGGTTCGACCTGCGTGTCGCCGGAGGGCTCTTCGCCGCCAGGGCTGCCGGACGGGGGCACGTTCCCGTCGTCGCCGGGAATGGCTGCCTTTTGCTCGAACACGGCGAACGGCGACAGCTCATCGACGGTCATGCTCGCGAGACCTCCTTCCACCGCAGCCTTCGTCGCTTCGAGCGAGCCGTCGGCTTTCCGGTGGACCATCCAGACGCTCTTCCCCTCGTAGCGCTTGTCGACCGAGAACGACACGGAGAGCTTGCCCTCGTGCGCGGCCTTCTCGCTGGTCGCCGCGTCCACCACCGACGCGTCCGCGCTGACGATGAGCGCGCCCAGCTGGTCGGACGCCTTTGCCATTTCGGCCTTCTGCTCATCGGTCAGGGCCGAGAGCGCCAAGGAGAGCTCGGCGCCTGCGGGGAACGATCCCGACACTTCCACGCGCGATCCGGCGATCTCACCGACGTGCGAGCTCTCCTCGTAGCCGCCGCCCGGCTCGTCCGGCTCGGGCAGGTCCACCGTCACGCTCATGACGTCGCCCACGGTGTCGCCCACCGAAAGGACGATACCGGAGTCCACGCGCTCGTCGGGTGTGTCGCAGCCGTTGTACTGCAGCAGCGGGACGACGTTGCCCTCCATGCCGAACGTCTCGCAGGCGCTGGTGTTGAAGAACGGGCGAGTGTAAAGCGCCTGGCCGTCCCGGTACTCCGTATTCTCCGGATAGACGGGCATGACGCCCGGACGGTGGTCGACCGTGTTCACGGTGTTGCTCAAAAGGGGATCGTCGGTCATGCTGCGCGCGTCCGCGATTCCCCGGTCGATATGCCAGATGACGATGCCGCCCGTTTCGTTGTAGTATTGCGGCTTTTCTTTATTGTGGTCGACCCGGTACCCGGATGTCAGCCCTAGGTCGAAGCTCTCGTACTGGCGGTTCTCCACCAGGTAGTATTCGCCCTCGGTGCTGGTGGGGACGCGCAGGCATTGGTAGCCCTTGCCGCTCCAGAACGTGGACGCGTCGTGCGTGCCGTCGGCGGCTACCTCGACGGGCTCTATGTAGCCGAGCCGTTCCAAACAGTAGGGGTCGAGGCTGACGGGGACGAAGACGGTATCGCCGCTATCGGTGATGTATCTGCCCCATGATCCGCCTGCCATCAAGCTGAGTTCGCTCACGTCGTAGGCCAACCAGGGGAATTGATCGACGGTCGCTTCGGGGTCGTTTGCCGTGTAGTTGATGTCGTACAGGTCGGGCAGTCCCAGATAGTGTCCCAGTTCGTGCGCGACGGTGCTCGTGGGCATGGGCTGGGCGGGGATCATGTCGTTCATAAGGGTTTCCCCTATGGAGATGTAGTCGTTGACCTCGATTTTGCTGCCCGTTTCGGGGTTGACGATTTCTTCGGGTTCGAAGTTGTCTCTGTCCATGCTGGACAGCTCCCATCGGCAGGCCCAGGTTGACGGTGTGCCTCCGGCCCCTGAGGCTTCGTAGCCCGCCACGATGAACAGCAGCCCCGCCTCGGTCGGTTCGAGCACGCCGTTGCGGTTCGTATCGTAGGTCGCGAAGTCGATGTACTGGGAGGCTTCGTTGAGCGCGTCGACGTACGCGTCGCGCTGGTCCTTGGCCGCGTCGCTCAGGTATTCGACTGATTCCCAGTTGCCGTGGTCGCGCTTGAGCGTCACGTGGATCACGCCGTCGCCCGCCTTGTCGTGCAGGTTGGTGTTGCCGCCCGTGCCGTACGCGCTGGTCTCCTCGGTCGCCGGCGTCCAGGAGAACTTGCCGTTCGACATGGTTGCGTAGTAGCTGGTGATGCTGTTCTCGCCGCTGTAGAGCAGCTTGTTCCAATCGTAGCCGTCGCGGTAGCGCTGATCGGCGGCGTTCCAGCTCGCGACGACGTTGCCGTCGTCGTCCTTCTGCACGACCTCGGCGCCGGGGTCCTCCGGGTTCTCGAACCCGATGACGATGGTGATCAGCGGAAGCGACGTCTCGGTCTGCGCCGCCGACCGCGCGCCGAGGGCGTTGGCACCGGACGCGGCCTGGGCGGCCTCGATGTCGGAGAGCGTCACCGCCTCGCCGACGCCCCGGTCTCGGGGAACGTAGGCGCCTCCGCCCAGCGCGGAGTAGGCCATCTTGCCGGTATCGTTTGCCAGCACCGAGGGCGTCAGAGCGTTCGCCGGTGCGGCCTCGTCGGCGCGCGGCCCGAGCGCGAGGCCGAAGCCCTCGCTCGTCACGTAGTACCACGTCTGGTCGGCGGGGCTCTTCTGCACGAGGCGCCCCTCGGCCGTCCGAACGTAGTGGAAGAACTCGTCGCCGCGCTGCCCGGCCTGGAAGGTGGCGCCGTCGGGCTGGACGTAGCCCTGCTCGATCTCCAAGGCCGGACCGGCGTAGGCCGCGCTGGGCGCGAGGCACAGCGCGAGGGCCAGCATGAGGAAGGCGAGAAGCGGGGCGCGCTTTGCGCGGCGGGCCGTCTCGCGGGTCTTGTGCTGCATAGTTCCCTCTCTTCAATGGGGATTTCTACGTTTCGCATTAATAATGTCAGAATACCATAGCGTATTTCCATTCGACGGCCGCGCCCGCGAAGGGGCTTGGCGCTCGTTGCGCGTTTTCGCGCGTTCGTGCCTCCGGGTTTCCAACGCGCTTTTGCCGGGTCGTTTCCCTGATACAATCAAAAGCAATCGCGTTCGTTTTCGCAAAGGATGGAGTGCCATGAAACGCTTCCTTTCGATCCTTCTCGCCGCGGCCCTTTCGCTTATGGCCGTGCCCGCGTCCGCGCTCGCGGACGAGGTTTCCGAGACCGCGGGTTCCGACAACCCGACGGTCGGATCGGGAGAGGAGGCGCGTTCGCTCGACGAGTTGCTACAGGCGGGCGACTACGTTCCGGGTCGCGTGCTGGCGCACGTGAACGACGACTTCGCTCCGGTGAGCGCCTATTCTTCCAACGGGGGAGGCTGGTCGGCCAGCAACCTGTACACCTTCGACCCCCAGCCCGAAGCCGGGGCCGAAGCCGATGTGCCGCTCGCTCGCTCGATGCCAACGCCCGAGCAGGTGATCCTCATCGAGTCCGGAACGCAGTCCACCGAGGATCTGCTGCGCGATCTGGCCGATACGCCGGGCGTGCTGGCGGCCCAGCCCGACTACGTGCGTTATATCGACGACCTGGAGACCCAGGCGAAGCCGGTCGAAGAGCCGGCTGCCGCCCTGTCCGCGGATACCGCCCCTACGGACGACCCGTTGATCGGCCTCCAATGGCACCTCGCCCCCACGGACGAGATCGCCGGCGCCGCCAACGTCGAAACCCTGTGGGGTGACGAGGGCATTCCCGGCAGGCCGTGGCAAGGGAAGGAAGAAGTGGTGGTGGCCGTGGTCGACACGGGCGTGGATTGCACCAATCCCGACTTGAAGGACGTCATGTGGGAGAATCCGGGTAACATCGGCCTGGAGGGCGAGCATGGCTACGACTACGGCATGGGCGACGACGACCCGATGGACAATGACGGCCACGGCACGCATGTGGCCGGCATCATCGCGGCCTCCGTCAACAACGGCGAAGGCGTTGCCGGCGTGGCTCCGAACGCGAAGATCATGGCGCTGCGCGTCGCCAATGAAAGCGGCGGCTTTCTCACGTCTGCTGTGCTCGGGGCGTACTCGTATATGAAGAAGGCGGCGCAGGCCAGGGTGAACTTGGTCGCGGCGAACAATTCGTGGATGGGCGCGGGTGAGAGTCCTCTGCTGACCGAGGTGATGGACGATCTGTACCGATCGAACGGCGTGCTGTCTGTCTGCGCATCGGGAAACTATGCCGCCGACCTCGACCAATCGCTGAACCTTCCGGCCGGCGCCCCCACCGACGGGGCCATTGCCGTGAACGCCGTCGATCGAGAGGGCAGGCTGGCTTCCTTCTCCGATTACGGCGCCGCGGCCACCGATCTGGCGGCTCCGGGCACGGACATCCTGTCCACGGCTCCTCAGGGCCAGGGGATAGTTGATGGGGACGATCCGGAGCTGACGGTGGCGTTCGACGATTTCGAATCCGAGGACAGGATGTTCTCGTTCCAGGCGTCCGGCGATGCGGAGCCTTCGGTTTCGCGGGCGGAGGTCCCGCAGGTTGTGGGCGACGCCCCAAGCCAGGGCGTGCTTATGTCCATCAAGCAGGCGAAGGCGGGGCAGAAGGCGTCCGTCGTGTTCACGGCGAAAAAGGGCGCGGTCAAGCAGGGCCTCGCGGCGGCGGACAAGACCGTCGACGACCTGCAGTGCCTGGCCTTCGATGCCGGCGTCGCGGACTCCAAGGAGAGCGATATGGGCCGTTTGCTGCGCGTCAGCGTGCACGGCATCGACGGCAGCTGGATCGACCTGACGCCTGAAAGCTTCGGCACTGGCGGCGCCATCCCGCTTTCGCTCAGGGTTCCCATTCCAAAAGACAAGCGGGACGAAATCAACTGGGACGAGTTCTCTTTCAAATTGGAGCGCACGTTCACTTCGTTCGACGACGGGATGGACCTGGACTTCTTTTTCGACAACGTGGCGCTTGTCAGCGACGTCGCGCCGTACGTCTACATGGATGGAACGTCCATGGCGGCTCCGGTGGTGACGGGCTCGTGCGCCCTGCTCGCGGGGCTGTTCCCTAACGACGGCGCCGAGCAACTGCGAGCGCGCATCCTGGGAGGCGTCAAGCGGGCGGACGCTCTGGCCGGGACGTGCACGTCCGACGGGCAGCTGGACGTCGTCCGCGCGGCAACCGACCCGTACCCGGTGGTGGACGCGCTGGAGCCCGCGGCCGACGGCACGCTCGAGGCGACGGTGCGCGGCAGCTGGTTCGGCGAGGATCGCGGCCGCGTCACGCTCGACGGCGCCGACCTCGAGGTGAAGTCGTGGGGCGCGAACGAGGTGCGCGTCGTCCTGCCCCCGTCTCTGGAGTCCAAGCAGCGCTACGTCCAGGTGGAGCGCGCCGACGGCGACACCGGCCGCCGCAAGGTGGCCGTCGGCTCCGAGGAGGGCTTCGACTTCTTCGAGAGCCTGCCGGCCCCCGACTTCAAAAGCCTGGGCCTTCCCGAGCCTACGCTGTACAATGCGTGGTCGATGGCGGCGGCTGCTGGCCGCGTGTACGCGGTGCCCCACTTCGAGTCGTCCGATGGCAGGGAAAGGAGCGCTTTGCTGGCATACGACCCCGCCTCGGCATCGTGGTCGGTGCAGCATCTTGTCACGGATACGCTTGATGCCGTTTTCCGCCTGACCTCGAGCGGGGGCGTTCTGTATGCGCTCACTTCGGATCAGGTGCTGTATTCGTTCGATCCGTCTACCGGCACGTTGGGGGATCCTGTGGACTGCCGCGACTCCTTGACCGCGTGCGGGTTCGGCGGGTTTGATTTCATGGGCGTTACCCTTGCAAGCGACGGCCGCTCTCTTTGGGTGTTCGCCGGCCTTGACGCCAGCGGCGCGTCGTCGCCGCTTGTCGCTCGCGTCGACATGGCGACGGGCGACGCGACCGCGCTGCCCGATTTGGGCGAGGGGCGCTTTACTCCCTTCGCCGACATGGTGAACGGGGTGTTGACGGTTGCCGCCGGCAACGTGAATTGGATAGAATCCCGGATTGTCAATTCGGTTGCGGCGTTCGAGGGCGACGAGTGGAACTATGCTCCTTTCCCGCAGGATATCGTGTTGAACCAGTATGGTGCGGTGGCCGGAGGCGTTCTGCCGGCAGGATCCACCATCGCCGGATCGACGGCTTCTCACGAGCGCATCATCTTGTCGGGCGCGGTCGAGGCTGGCAACCAAGGCAGCGACACGTTCGTGTACGATCCGAAAGCCGGCACGTGGCTGGCCGTTCCCACGCGCCTGTCGGCATCGAAGGTGTCGCTTGCCAGCGGCGCCGTGCTGGGCGACGCCCTGTACGTGGCGGGCATGGACTCGCTCACGAAAGAAATGGTCTTCAAGCGCTTGAAGTTCGAACTCGCGCCCGACGAGGAGGGCGGCGGTGGCACCCCCGACAAGCCGACCACCGATCCCGGCGAGGAGCAGCCGAAGCCGCTTCCCGACGCGCCCGACGCGCCGGCCTCGCCGCAGGAGGCGTTGAAGCCGTCCGCCGAGGCGGCGAAGCCGAAGCCGCTGACGGCCACCGGCGATCCCCTCGCGCCGCGCACGGCCGCCCTTGCCCTGGCCGCGGTCTCGGCTCTGGCCGTAGCGGGCCTGGTCGTCGCCGTCAGGCGCTCGCGCTCGAGGCGTTAGAGTTAGATTCTGGGCGCGCGGCGGGCTTGAAGCCGCCGCGCGCCGGCGTCCGCGCTGTCTCCGTTGATTTTTCGACGTTCGGTCAACATATGGAACTGCATCTGGCGCAGGTATCCCGCAAGGATCATAATAGGCTCAATTGCCGCCGGGGCGAGGCATGCGAACGGCTTTCCCGTCCCGGCGTGGTCGCACGCGTATCAAGAGTCGGGAGGCACCTATGGAGCACGAAGAACTGACCAGGAAGATCGACGCGTATCTCGAGGAAAATTGGGAGACGATGGTCGAAGACATCGAGACGCTCGTCCGCATCCCCAGCTTCGAGGAATCGGACAAGGCGACCGAAGGCGCTCCGTTCGGCCCCGGCCCGAAGGAGGCGCTGGAAGCCGCGCTTGAAATGGCCTCCGACATGGGATTCAAGACGCACGATGCCGAGGGCTACATCGGGTTCGCCGACTTCCCCGGCAAGAGCGACACGCAGCTGGGCATCATCGGCCACATGGACGTGGTTCCCGCCGGTCCCGGCTGGAACTTCGAGCCGTACGCGGTCACGCGCAAGGAAGGCTACCTCGTCGGTCGCGGCACGCTCGACGACAAGGGCCCCAGCGTGGTGGCGCTGCACGCCATGAAGTTCTGGAAGGACTTGCAGGACGCCGGCGAGGCTCCTCAGTTCCCCTACACCGTCCGCTTCCTGTTCGGCGCGAACGAAGAATCCGGCATGGCCGACGTGGCCTACTACCACAAGCATTACGACGATCCGGCGTTCCTGTTCACGCCCGATGCCGAGTTCCCCGTGTGCTACGGCGAGAAGGGTGGCTACGACGGCGAGCTGATCAGCAAGCCCATCGCCGACCGCATCGTGCTGGAGTTTACGGGCGGCGCGGCCACGAACGCGGTGCCCGGCATCGCCGAGGCCGTGGTGAAGGCCGACGCTGCCGACCTGCCGAATACTGATCGCATTACCGTTGCGGCCGACGGCGAAGGCCGCGTGAAGATCACTGCGGCCGGCAAAGGAGCGCACGCCTCCATGCCCGAAGGAGGCGTGAACGCCATCGGCCTCATCGTGGACTACCTGCTGGAGCACGACCTGTGCACCGCCGACGAGCGCGCGTTCTTCGAGCTCGACCAGAAGCTGCTCGATCATACCGACGGCAGCGGCATCGGCATCAAGAGCTCCGACGAGTACTTCGGCCCGCTCACCGTCATCGGCGGCACCATCAAAATCGAGGACGACCGCTTTGTGCAGACGCTCGACAGTCGGTTCCCCACGTCCATCACGGCCGACGAGATCACCGAGCGCCTGCGCCAGCTGGCGAGCGAGATCGGCGGCTCGTTTGAGAACACGCTGCTTATGGAGCCGTTCCTCGTAAAGCCCGACAGCCCGGTGATCCAGGCGCTGCTGAACGCGTACAACGAGGCCACCGGCGAGGACGCGAAGCCGTTCACCATGGGCGGCGGCACGTACGCGCGCGAGTTCAAGAGCGGTGCCAGCTTCGGTCCCGAAAAGCCGTGGGTCAAGGATCCCGAATGGGTTGGCATGATGCACGGTCCGGACGAGGGCGTCAGCGAGGATCTGCTGAAGCAGTCCTTCAAGATCTACGCGCTCACGCTGGACAAGCTCATGCAGCTCGACCTGCAATAGCGAAGGGTGTGTCAAGGGGGCGAGTGATTTGACACGCTCCGCCCCGGTCGTCATCCTGAGCGCAGCGCGAAGCGCGGAGTCGAAGGATCCCGTGAGGCGCTAGCCGGAAGCCCCCCCGGCTAGCGCCGACAAAACGCTTCCGGCTGCGCGCTCATCATCGTCGTCGAAAGGCTTTTCCCATGTCCCAACTGGATACTGTCCCCACCGATTTCGCCCCTGCTATCGGCATTGCTCCGGCCGAAGGCCTCGAGAGCGAAGAAGGCGGCCGCATCGTGCTGGAGGGTCTGCCCAACACGCGCGACGTGGGAGGCCTGCCCACGGACGACGGGCGCTACGTGAAGCATGCGCGCCTGCTGCGCTCGGGTGCGCTCGACCATGCCACCGCCCGCGACCTCGAAGTGCTGCTTGACGACTACCAGGTGCGCACGGTTATCGACTTGCGCACCGAAGAAGAGCGCAAGGAGCATCCCGACCCACAGGACGGCCTGATGGGCGTTCGGTTCGCGGATGCGCCGGTGCTGAGCGCTTCCACATTCGGCGTCACGCGCGAGGGCGGCATGATGCAGGCGCTCAAAATGCTGCGCACCGTGCAGAAGAACCCTGCCAGCATCATGGAGGAAGTGTACGAGCGCATGATGTTGGACGAGCAGAGCCAGCGCGGCTTCGCGCAGTTCTTCGACGACGTGCTGGCTACCGAGGATGGCTCCGTGCTTTGGCACTGCACCATCGGCAAGGATCGCGCCGGTTTGGCCGCCGCGCTCTTGCTGCACGCGTTGGGCGTAAAGCGCGAGGCCGTCGAGCAGGATTATCTGGCCACGAACAAATACGTCCAATCCGAAACGCAGAACATCATGGACGCGCTTTCCTCGTTCGGCCTGGGCGACAAGCTGGATAAGAGCATTCACGTGATCAACTCCGCCGATCCGCGCTTCCTGCACGCCGCGCTCGATGCCGTGGAGAAGCAGTACGGCAGCTTCGACGCTTACGTGCGCGACCAGCTGAGCGTCACCGACGAAAAGCGCGAGGTCCTGCGCGCTCGCTACCTCACGGACGATCCCCGCGGGTAACGGCGGATTTACCGATGGTCAGCGGTGGTTGATGTTCTTTCGTCGGTTTGCTTGCTCCTATCTTTCGGCTTTTGGCCGGTTTCGGTGATCCATGATTTATAATGGTCGAAAGCAAACGTACGGAGGGTAGGAGGCTTAGGTGTTGAAAGCGATGATCGTCGATGACGAGGCTCCTGCGCGTTCAGAGCTGAAGTTCCTGCTTGACGAGCTGGGGCAGACGGAGGTTGTCGCCGAAGCTGCCAGCGTGCGCGAGGCTATCGAGAAGTTGAAGGAATATCCGTGCGACGTGATGTTCCTCGACGTGAACATGCCCGAAGCCACGGGCTTGCAGCTGGCTGAGGCGCTGCAGCACCTCAAGTTCCCGCCTGCGGTGGTGTTCGTGACGGCGTACAGCGAGTTCGCCCTCGATGCGTTCAAGGTGAACGCCATCGATTACCTGGTGAAGCCGGTCGAGACCGAGCGCCTGTCGCAAGCTATCTCGCGCGTGCGCGAGCACGTGTCGCTGCACGTGCAGGCTCAGAAGTCCGAGCGCATTCCCGTCGAAAAGGGCGGCAAGAAAATCCTCATCGGCATCGACAAGATCCGCTTCGTCATGGCGCGCGACGACTACGCGTACCTGCAAACGGATACGGATCGTTATTTCTCCACGGTCAGCTTGGCTCAGCTGGAGAAGCGCCTCGACGGCCACGGTTTCTTCCGCGTGCATCGCGGCTATCTGGTGAATCTCTCGATGGTGGAGGAGATCGAATCGGTGTCGGGCGGTACGCTGCTGCTCACGCTGAACGCCGTGGACGAGAAAATTCCCGTGTCCCGTCGCCGAGTTTCCGCTTTGAAGAAGGCGCTGGGGCTGTAAGGCGCGTCCGCATAACGAACCTCGAAGGGCCGGAGAATCGTCGGCCCTTTTCTTTTTGGCACGAGCGCCATCAGGAAAGCGGCTTTTCCCTCCTGCGTCCCCGCGTGAGTGACCCCGTCATCCCGAGCGGCGCTGCCCCCCCC
>NZ_DBFEGU010000178.1:0-3598 GCF_048329335.1 Eggerthella sp.
TCTTCCTTCCTCGCGACAGGAAGTGCACGGGGCACGCCCAGGCGCAGAACACCTTGCCTAGCACGATACACACCAGCAGCACGACCGCAACGCTGATCACGGCCATCGGGATGGCTGTGCGCTCGGCGATCATGGCCAGCAGCGCGCCTAGGGGGCACAGCAGCGTGATGGACTCGAAGCCGATGCCGCAGAAGTTGCCGATGCCGCCGGCCGTGAAGTACCCCACGGCCACCACGGCCAGCAGCGCCAGCATGATCAGGAACCGCAGCCGATAGGTTTTGAGCTTCTTCATCCTGATCACGCCTCCACTTCTTCGGTCGGACGGACGACGATGGCGCGATCGGTGGCGCCGGCCGTGATGGAACCTGCCGACAGCGAGATGCACGCCAGCTCGCAGGCGCCGCAGCCGTTGCACGCATCCACGTCCACCACCGGCACGTTGTCGGCGCCCAGCTCGAGCGCCTCGTAGTTGCACACGTCGACGCACTCGTGGCAGCCCATGCCCTTCGCGGCAAGGCACCAGTCGCGGTTGATCTCCGCCTTGCCGATGATCGCCTGCGACGGGTCGGGGCACGAAAGCGCATGCGTCGGGCACGCCGCGACGCACTTCGGCCCGCCCGGCTCGTTCTCGCAGAAATCGCACCAGCCGCTTTTGAAGTCCATGCGCGGTGTGCGCGCGTTCAAGATGCCGTCCTCAAGATGAGCAGGAGCGATGGCATGCTTCGGGCACACCTCGCGGCACTTCTCGCAATGCAGGCAGCCGCGCGCCAGCTGCTCCTCGTCCTGCCCGCCCGGCGGGCGCAGCAACGTGGCACTGGGCAGGTACTTCACGCCGCCCAGCCCGATGACGGCGCACGCTCCCACGGCTCCCAGGGCGAACGTGCGGCGCGACACGCAGGGGCCCGTATCGCGCTTGGGCTCGATGCCGTGCTCGTCCATCATGCAACCTCGACTTCGGTTTCGGCCGACGCCGCACGGGATCCTTCGGCTTCGGCCTGCGGCCTCCGCTCTGGATGGCAATCCGCTTCGTTCTCAGACAGCACGGCGTCCAAAAATTCGCGGTCGTTGCGCAGGAAGCCGTCGGTCAGCTTGCCCAGGCCCTTGTAGAAGTCGGTCTGCGGGAACTTCTGCAAGTCGGCCGCCATCATGGGGTACCACGCCAGCAGGTGGTCCTCCAGGAAGTTGCGCTGCGACAGCAGCAGCTTCAGGCACTCGTCCTCGTCGCCGGCCTCGTACGCCCTGATAGCGCGCTCGCATAGGATCTGCTCGAACTCCAGCTCCAGCGCGATATGGTCCTCGCCCTCCTTCCAGCTTTCCTGCTTGTCCAGACCGAAGGCGCGGTACAGCACCAGCACCTCGTCGCGGGCGTCCTGCATCATGAGGCGCTTCGGGCTCGTGTACACCGACTCGTACGGGTACGCGGCCGAGAAGCCGTCGTTGCCCGACCCGATGAACGCGCGCACGTAGTCCACCGCCAGCTCGGTGAGCACCGTGCCGTCGGCTTGGCTCAGATAACCGCAGATCATCCGGTAGCCTTCGTCCACCAGCGCGTTGCCGGTGTTCGCCGGGAAGCGCATGGACATCAGCGTGTCGTACAGCTCCTGGTCCACCTCCACGCGGAACAGGCGCGAGAGGAACTGGTAGGTTGCCATGCGGCCGCGCAGCACGTCGGCGATGGTGGTTTCCTGATCGTGGGACATGGGTGGCTCCTTCTCTAGCGTTCGGACGGGGAAGCGGCGGCGAACAAGCCGGACGCGAGCACGCTGCGCCCCAGATCGGTGATGGTCCAGGCGTCGCGCCATTCGATGGCGCCTGTTTCTTCCAGCTTGCCGCGGAAGAACCCGCAGAAGCGGCGCGGCTCTTGGCACAGCGGGTCGCCGTCCACCGCCTGGTCCAGCTCCTTGGTGGGGCAGCCTCCTTCGCGCGCGCACATCTCAAGCACGCGCTGGAAGATGGGCAGATAGCGCTCGTCTTCGCTGATCCGCTCCGCCACGAGGCCCTCGTTGACGTGCGCCGCGACGGCATCGAGGCCCGCTTGCGTGGCACGGTAGTGACACGGCGGAGCGGGCGTCACCGAGATGAAGCCCTCGTCCTCGGCGGGCGTATCGGCAGCGTCGCCGGCGGCCGCATGGGCGGCGTCCTCGTCCACGATGCGCTCCAGCGCGCCGTCGCGCTCGAGCAGCTGCACCACCTGCGCCGAGCCGTACACGCTCGTCGTGTTCGGATACGCCGCGTCCAAATTGGCCACGGCCTCGTCCATCGTCTTCGGCTCGGTGCAGAATTCCACGGCGTGCAGCAGGCGGAACTGCTGGCCGGGAATGCCCGCCAGCAGCTTCTCGATGCGCTCGGTCGCAGACAACGGCACCACGGGAGGCACCACGCTCTTGTCGGCATCGGGGATGGGCGGCAGGTAATCCGCCTCGGCATCGTCCCGCTCGCCGTCGTCCAGGCTCAGGTCGGCCAGGGGATCGAAATCGTCATCGATCACGAATACATCAACATCGCTCATATCTATCAGTCCTTTCATCATTTCAAAATCACCGGTCAGGAAAAGTCAGCGAAGGTTCGCGCGGTCGTCAGACCGTTGGAGCTACAAAGTCGAAGACGCGTACAGCACCTTCGTGGGCAGCTCGCGAGGCGCGTCGGGTGCGGGAGAGAGCACCTCGTCGGTCAGCGACGCGAACTCCGACGGCGTCACGCGCGCGAAGCGCTCGCCGTCGCGCACGAACACGCGCGAGGTCTGCACCTTCGTGAACGCGGTGTTCTCTAAAAGGTCGCGCACGAACCGCGTGCATACCGCTCGTTCGCTCGCACAGGACAGCACGTCCAGGAACAGCGCGCGCTCGCGTTCGAGCGCCACGCGCCGATGGTCGATGGTGAACTTGTCGTCCACGGCGTCGTTCGCCGGCAAGAAGCCGTTCACCAGGCCGGTGACGAACACCGTGCGCACATGGCGCCCGTGGCAGCGCGCGTAGGAGACCACATGCACGGCATCGCGCGCGACGTCCTCCACCGGCTTCGCGAACCCGCAGCGCGCCAAGCGCTCGACGTCCGCATGCGCAGGGTCGTCGCCCAGCAGCTCCACGTGGCGCGGGGACAACGGCATTCCGTGCGCTTCGAACAGCGCTACGGCAGCATCGCGCGACAACCCGCCAGCGCAGGCGCGCAGCAGCTCGTCCAGCTCGTCCAGCGGGCCGTCGAACTTCCCGAAGATCGTCGAGGAGCGGTCGGCGTCGCGCTGCGTGCGCAGCTGCGCCACGGCTTCGGGCACGGTCGTCTCATGGTCGCGCGCGTACGCCATCAGCTCCAAAAACGCATCGGAGCGCAGCAGCCAATCGCCGAACCCCAGCCACGAGCGCAGCGACGTGAAATCGTGCGGATCGAGGTACAACCGCAGGAACGCGGCCAGCTTGAGGTCGGCGTAACGGCCCTCGGTGCGCGGGTCGCCCTTGATCTTCCCGCCGTCGAACCCGCGCTCCACGGCGATGCCGCGCCCTTCCAACTCAGCCGCGATGCGCTCGCCCCAAGCGGCGTTCGGCACGGCCACAGCCACGTCGCCTGGCCGGAAGCCATCGACCAGGCACTCCCCCACGGACGC
>NZ_DBFEGU010000179.1:0-1982 GCF_048329335.1 Eggerthella sp.
AAGTGGCGCGCACCCAGCATGTGACGAACAGCGCGAAGAAGCTCAACGTGGCCCAACCCGCCCTCACCCAGTCGATCCGCAGGCTCGAACGCGAGCTGGGCGTGACCCTGTTCGAACGCGTGGGACGCAACGTGCGGCTGACCGCGTGCGGCGACGCGCTTCAGAAGCGCGTCGCGCCGCTGCTGGCGGCCCTCGACGAGCTGCCCGAGGAGCTTGCCGTGGTAGCCGGGCAACAGCGGGCCGCCGTCCATCTTGCCATCGAATCGGCCTCGGGGCTGGCGGTGGACGCCATCGCGGCCTACCGCTTGGCGCATCCCGACGCACGTTTCGTGGTGACGCAGGAAGCCTCCTCCCGACGTTGGGACCTGCGGGTCCGCACCGTGCGCGCAGAGAGCGCGGACCCCCGCGCTCGCCGTTTCTTCGAACGCATCGGCATCGCCGTGCCCGCCGAGCGCGCCTCGCAGGAACCCCTGCCGCTGTCCGACCTCGCCGACGAGCCGTTCATCTGCCTCGCCGGAAGCCGCACGTTTCGCGCGGTATGCGACGAAGCGTGCGCGCATGCCGGGTTCGTGCCGCGCGTGGCGTTCGAAAGCGACAGCCCCGCCGTGGTGAAGAACATGATCGGCTTGGGGCTGGGCGTGGGCTTTTGGCCCGAACGCAGCTGGGGAGGCCTCGACGACAGCAGCGCGCGCCTGGCGAGCATAGCCGACGCGCCGTTCGCCCGCACCATCGAGATCGCCCCGACAAGCGGCCCCCTTAGCAAAGAAGCCGCGGCGTTCCACGGCTTCCTCGTCTCGTTTTTCGAAGAACGCTGGCGCGAACCCTCGCCCCTATGCTCCTAGGATCTTCGCCGCCACCTGCTTCTTCCTGCTGAGGATGCCGGGCATCCAGGTGCCGCCTTCGCCCGTGCAATGGATGCCGAACACGCGGTTGACGATGCGGCGGTTGCCCTCGCACATGAACTGGCTGCCCTCGGCCACGATATCGGTGACCAGCAGCAGCACGAACTCGTAGCCGTGGTCGTCGCGCAGACGGCGCATATGCTCGCGGATCTCCTCTTCGCGTTTCATGACGGCGGGAAGATCCACCGTCTCGTGCTGCGCGATGAGAACGGTGGCGTCGCCGATCTGGAACTCCTTGGCGTCGGCGCCGACGAGCTTGTCGACGGGCATGTCGTCCTCGCCGCCGCGGCACTTGAACACGGCAAGGCCGAATTCGGTGGGATCGACGCCCGCGATGCCGGCGAGGTAGGCTACCTGCTCGTGATCGGTCGGCGTGGCGGTGGGCGACTTGAGGATGACGGTGTCTGTCATCACGGCCGACAGCAGCACGCGCGCGATGGCCGGAGGCATCTCCACGTTGTGGCGGCGGAACTCCATCGTGACGATGGTCGCCGTGGAGCCCACGGGAAGGTTGAGGAACTGGATGGGGTTGGCAGTCATCACGTCGGCGATGCGATGATGGTCGACGATCTCGACGACCTCGGCCTCCTCGATGCCGTTGGCGGCCTGGCGCGTCTCGTTGTGGTCCACGAGCACCACCTTGCGCTTCGGGCGCACGGCCACGTCCGAGCGCGTGACGATGCCGATGGCGAGGCCGTCGTCGTTCAGCACGACGGCCTCGCGCAACGCGCTGGCCATGAGGTCTTCGATAGCCTCCTTGAGCAGGCCCTCCTTGTCGAGGATGAGCACATCGGTCTCGGTGATCTCGTCCACCTTCTGACCGAGCGAGGCGATGAGGTCGCCGGCGACCGCCATCTCGTTCGCCCCTCCGTCCTCGAGGGCGTCGGTGGCGGCGATGTAGCGCTCGGCGATCATGCGAGTGGTGATGAGGCCCCGGTAGGTGCCGTCGTCGTTCGTCACCACGAGCGCGCGCACGTTGTACTGGCGCAGCAGGCGACCCGCTTCGAGCAGCGTGGCGTTATGGCTGATGGATATAGGGCTCGGCGTCATCACGTCTCCGACGCGCGCATGCACGTGACC
>NZ_DBFEGU010000180.1:0-4779 GCF_048329335.1 Eggerthella sp.
GCTCCATCCGTGACGAAGAGGTGATCGCCGCCGCCGACGAGCACGGCATCGCGCTCGTCTTCACCGGCCACCGCCACTTCAGGCACTAGATCCGGCGGCATACCATGTTGCAAGCGGCAGCTTCGGAAACGAAGCTGCCGTTTTTTGCGGGCGCCCCGTAGCGGGATCCGACTTCCTCGGTTCGCTCGACGCGTCAAGTTGCAGCCTTCTCGTCCGACGTGGACGCAAAACGGCAGCTGTGGCAAAGTTAGCCTTGGTTTCAAGTGGATTTCGTACTTTGGATTTCGTGCGATCTGGGGTTTCGTGGATGCTCACGACGCTTACAACGTTCGTCGCGACCCGATGATTGCCATGGCTACCGTTTTGCGCCCAACTTCCACGCCGGACGACGATGTTTCCGCGGCTTGTCGGGGCTTGTGGATGTTCTCTGACGGGATGATGGCGGGGGAGGGGCGGCGCGTATAGTGGGAACATGAAGAAATCCGAAGCGCTCAACATCCTGGGGCTCTCAGACGGCGCGACCGACGATGCGGTCAAACAGGCCCACCGCAAGCTGGTGATCGAGCACCATCCTGACAAGTTCGCGCTTGGGTCGAAGGAGCGCGAGGAGGCGGAAGAGTTCACGAAGCGCATCAACGAAGCGCGTGACGTGCTGCTCAACCGTTCATGGACGCCCGAGTTCGATCCGCGCCGCGATCCTCGCCCCTACGCGAACAACCCGTACGCCCACCCCACGCAGAACCCTTACGGCGGCGCGGGCCAGGGCGGCGATCCCTTCGCGGGCTGGCCGTTCGGTCAGGCCCCTGGCCAAGGCCAGGGGCAGACCACCTACGTATGGACGTCGTGGGACGCGCCGCGCTCCGGCGGTTCCGGCGTGGGCAGCCAGCCGTTCGACCCTTTCGACCCGTTCGCGCCCTTCCGCGCAACGGCCGAGCCGCGCAAGACCCCGCAGGAAGCTCTCGACGAAGTCAAGCACGACCTCGGGCGCGAAGGGCTCGTCATTGCGGGCAAAGCGGCGCTGTTGGCGGTGGCGGCGCTCGCGGGCACCGCGGCCACCGGGCTGTTCCTGTACGTGATGATCTCCATCGTATACGGCCTGTGGAAGCGCTTCGGCTCGTGCCTCATCGGTCTCATCGTGCCGCTCATGCTGCTGGGCGCGCCCTTCGTGTTCATCATCGCGCCCCGGCAGGGGGCCGTCACCGCGGGGCTGGCCGTGGCGTTCCTGCTCGCGGTGCTGTTCGACGTGGTGAACGTGCGCAACCTCCTGCGCGCCCTGCGCGTCGCGCGCCGGGCGACGTCCTAGCGGAGCCTCTGTGGCGGGACCGCCGCGTCCCGCTTGCAGCGCGCACCCTCATGCTATACTGAATCATTCCGTCATGGTTCGTCGAAAGGGGACGCTGGTTGAAGAAAGCGCTGCTGCTCGTCATCGGCATCGTCGCAGTGTGCTTTCTCATCGCGAACGCCGATTACCTGGCGAGTTTCCTCGCGACGCTCAAGACCGGCGCGCTCGTGCCGCTGGTCGTGGCTTGCGTGCTCATGCTGGCGCGCCACCTCGTGCAGGCGGCGTCCTACGACGCGGCCTTCGAGGCGGTCGGCCATAAGACGGGCTTCTGGCACAACGTCGTGCTCATCTTCTCGCTGGTGTTCATCAACACGTTCTGCCTGTTCTCGGGGGCGACGGGCGTGGCGTTCATCATCGACGACGCGCACCGCACGGGCGCGGACGCGGGCACGTCCACCAGCGGCGCCATCCTCTCGCAGATCGGCTACTTCGCCGCCATCCTCGTGATCTCCGTCATCGGCTTTCTCACCATGCTGCTGTCCGGCAGCATGAACACGCTGTTCCTCGTCGGGGGGCTGGCGTTGGCGGCGGTGCTGGCGGCGCTGTCCAGCATGTTCGTGGTGGGCTACCGCAAACCGCGCGTGCTGTTCCGCCTGTTCATCGGCATCGAGTCGCTTATCAACAAGGCGCTGGGGCTGCTGAAGAGGCATCTCAAGCCGGCCTGGGGGCGCAAGATGGCCAGCTCCTTCATCTCGTCGGCGGGCATCCTCGCGAAGAACCCGCAGGGCACCATGGTCACCGTGTCTTACGCGTCGTTCTCGGCCATCCTCAACATGGCGTGCCTCGTGGCCATCGGCTACGCGTTCGGCTTCGAGAACGTGGCCGCGCTCGTGGCGGCGTTCGCGGTGGCGGCCATCTCGGTCATCCTGAGCCCCACGCCTCAGGGCGTGGGCGTGGTGGAGGCGGCCATCGCCGCCATCCTCACGGCGCACGGATGCTCGCTGGCCACAGCCACGGCCATCGCGCTGGTGTACCGCGGTATCATGTTCTGGATCCCCTTCTGCATCGGCGCGCTGCTGCTGTCGCAGTCGGGGTTTTTCGCCGACAAGAAGAGCCCTACCGAGGAGAAGCGCGCGAAGGACACGGCTTGGGTTTCGGGCACCATCGTGCTCATCGTGGGACTCGTGAACATCGGCATGGCGTTGATCCCGCAGACGTTCAGGCCGTTCACCGCGCTCACGGATTGGATCAACATGGGCGGCCTGCTCATCGGTCCGTTCCTTATCGTGGGGAGCATCGTGCTCGTGGTGCTGGCCGTGGGACTCATCCTGCGCTTCCGCACGGCGTGGGCGCTCACGTTGGGCGTGCTCGTGCTGGTGGCTGGCGCGGAGTTCCTCTACGTGAACACCGTGCAGGTTGCCGTGGCGGCTCTGCTGCTGGTGATGTGGCTGTTCTGGAAGCGCGACGCGTTCGACCGTCCTATCGCTCCGCAAGACGACGCGCCGCGCCTCGTGCGCGAGTTCCGCGAGAACGTCGAGCGGTTCCGCGCTTGGCGCGCCAGGCGGGCTGCGGCGAAGGCGGCGGGTGAGCAGCCGCTCGCCGGCATCGGCAGCGTTATAGCCTCGCGCCGAGAAGAGGGCGGCGCGCGCTCACCTGCGAAAAGGAAAACGGGTTGGGAACAACGTGCCGAAAAAGGCGCGGAGATCATCCGCGAGGCTGGACATGAGGGTATACTGCCCTTTGGCGATGATGCCGAGCCAGCGCCCGCGGGGGCGGCAACGGCAGGCGTCGCCGATTCTGCAGCAATGAAGGAGGAGTCAAACCATGATCGTGCTCGATGAGCCCTACGTGTCCGAACCTCTGATCGCCTGGCTTGAGGAGTCCCAGCATCCCGTGCTGGACAACGCTTTCGCGCGTTCGATCGCCGACGGACGCGCTCTGAACCTCGTATCGTCCGACGAGGCGGTTCGCCGTATCGACGCAGGGGAGCGCGTGTACACGAACTCCGAGAACGCCCTGGCCTGGATCGTCGAGAGCGCCCACAACGAAAGCCTGTCGCGCGCCATCGGCCTGTTCAAGGACAAGGCCGCCATGCGAGCTGCGCTGGCCGGCCTCGACCCCGACCTGTTCTTCAAATCCTGTTCGGTGGACGAGTTGTTCAAGCTCGATTTCTCCCAGCTTCCGGCGCCTTTCGTGCTGAAGCCGTCGGTGGGTTTCTGCAGCATGGGCGTCTACGCCATCCAGAACCGCGAGGACTGGGAGCGCGCTCTGGCCGACATCCAGCAGAACGCCTCGTCGTGGCACGACATGTACCCCGAAAGCGTCATCGGCGCCGGGTCGTTCATTCTCGAAGGCTATCTTGAGGGCACCGAGTACGCGCTGGACGCGTACTTCGACGAGACGGGTCGCGCGCACATCCTCAATGTGCTGCGCCACGACTTCACCTCGCCTGAAGATACCTCCGATCGCATGTACGTGACCAGCGCCTCCATCGTGCGCGACACCTCCACGATGTTCGCCTCTTGGCTCGACCGCGTGAACGCGCTCATCGGCGCGCGGAACTTCCCCGTGCACGTGGAGGTGCGCGTGTCGGACGGGCATGTGAGCCCCATCGAGTTCAATCCGCTGCGGTTTGCGGGCCTCGGCGGCACCGACGTCAGCTGGTACGGCTACGGCTACCGCACCTACCAGGCGTTCCTCGAAGACGACGAGCCCGACTTCGATGCGGCGTTCGACGGCAAGACCGACAAGGTGTACTCCATGTCGCTGCTGAACGCGCCGGCCGATGCCTCGGGCGACGAAGACTTCGACTACGACGCGTTCCTCGGTCGATTCTCCCACGTGTTGGAGATGCGCCCCTTCGACGTGAAGCGCGTGGGCAACTACGGCTTCCTGTTCTTGGAGACGGATCCGTCCACGTCCGACGAGCTGGATTTCCTCATGCGCTCCGATCTTAAGGAGTTCCTCCGCTAAGGCGGAGGAGCGCACGGCGCACGGGCTGATCGGTGAAGAAGCTCAACATTCGAAACCTGCTCATCGGACTGGTCATCGTCATCGTGCTGGCCGTGGTGCTGCTGCGCGGCGACCAGCTGGTCGAGCTCGTCGAGACCATCAAAAAAGGTGCCGTCATTCCGCTTATCGCGGCGGTGTGCACCCAGTTGGGCAAGTACTTCGCGCAAAGCTTCTCGTACTCGTACGCCTTCGAGGCCGTCGACGAGCACATGAATCCGCGCGAGACGCTGCCGCTCGTGTTCGGTACGTTCTTCGTGAACACTATCGCGCCCTCTCTCAACTTGGCAGGCACCACGCTCGTGGTGGACGATGCGCGCCGTCGCGGCATCGCGCCCGGCAAGGCTACGAGCGCTGCGTTGCTCATGCAGATCACCGTGGACTCGGGCTTCGCCACCATCATGCTCATCGCGTTCGGCATCTTGGCGGCCACGGTGGGTTTGTCGCCCTTGTGGTTTCTGTTGGGGCTGCTGGTTATAGCGCTGGTC
>NZ_DBFEGU010000181.1:0-8822 GCF_048329335.1 Eggerthella sp.
GCCGAGGCTTACGCCGGGCGTGGGGGTGATGTATTCCACGCCGAAACGACGACCGCAATCGTTGCCGGAAACGTACAGGCCGGGAATCGGCTCGAAGTTGGCATCGAGGGCGTTCTGCTCTGCGTTGGTGATGATTCCGCCGCAGGTGCTCATGATCTCGCCAAGTCCCGGATTGCCCGCGAGCGCGTAGAACGGACCATCCTTGACGGGGAAGAGCACTTCCGCGTAGCGACCGAAATCCTCGTCGATGCCGTATTCGCAGAACTTGTTGTACTTCTCGATTTCCGCGACGAACGTCTCGACAGCATCGCCTTCGAGCCCGAGCTGCTTCGCCAGGCCCTCCAGCGTGTCGTCCGCGATGAATTCCGGTGCTGCGAACATCGCTCCAGCCTGGTTGTCCTCCTTGGAGGATTCGGGCTCGACCCAGGTTCCCTTGAACTTCTGATAAGCCTTGTCCATGCCTGTTTTTAGCTCTTCGATCGCGGACGTTGTCGGGCTGAACATGCCGTGTTGCGGCACGGTGTACTGGCGGTACTCGGGGAAGTTCGAATCGAACACGCAGGAGATGGGCTCTCGGGGCAGATACACGTTCGGCACGCCGCGCTGCTCGACAACGGGGTAGAACTCGTTCATGAAGCGCTTGCCATCGGAGCGGACCCATACAGCTTGAGGGAAGTTGTTCATAGAAGTGGGTGCTTGGATGTGCTTGGCGTTCATGCCGGGGATGATGCTCTCCAAATGAGCTCCCGCCCAATGAGCCATCTTGATGCCGTCGCCTTGATACTGCCAATTCGAGGCGTCCCCGACGAACCTTTCATTGCCGAAGGCATCTTTCCAAGCTTCTCCCTCGATCATGTTGTTCTTGATGTCGGGCATCAGGTCGTTGAGCATTTCCTCGTTGTAGGCGAAGCCGCCCGTGGCCACCACCACGGCCTTGCAGCCGAACTTGAGGTACGACCCGTCGGCCCGGTTCTCGGCGATGACGCCGGACACCTTGCCATTGTCCTGCAGGATCTGCAGTCCCCGCGTGTTGAAGAAGAACTCCGCTCCTGCGGCTTTCGCCTTTTCGCGGTTGTATCCCTGGATCTTGGTCTGATTACACTCTTCCGCATATGCGGATATGACGCCGGGGTAGAACTTGATGGGTCCGATATTGGGCAGCAGGTGCGGCCATGTTTCGCCTGCTGCGGGGGATCCGCTATGGCTCAAGGTGGCGATGTCCGAATCGGTCAGGCTGTCGTAGCACCAATCGATGTTATCGCCCATGTTCTGGCAGTACCTCATGATGAGCCCGGGGTTGCCCTGGTTGCCGATCATGGTCATCCAATTCTGGTAGTACTCGACCGGGCCGACATCATGGTACTGGTTGCCTTCGGTGATCTTGTTGACAAGGTTCGAGTTGACGCCACAGCTCTCGTTGCCCGTTGCCATGTACGTTTCTTCGGGTTGGAACTCGAGAAGGGCGACCCGGTAACCCTGCTCGGACAGCTCTCGGCACGAGGTTACGCCCGCGTACCCATGGCCCACCACGACCGCATCGTAATCACCGGCTTCGCTTGCTTGCGCGGAGTAATCTTGCGGCGTCCGCCAAGAGATTGCGCCCTCCGTCGCGCTGCCGTCGGATACGTTCTTCTCATCGGACTTGTCGCTGTCCGTTTTTCCGTTCGGCGAGCACGCCGCCAAGAAACCCGCTCCTACGGTTCCTACGCCAGCAAGCGCTGCGCCTTTGATGAAACTACGCCTATCCATCCCTCTCTCCGTTCATCTCAACAGCTAACACGAAAGATGCTGCCGGTCGGTTTGCCTTCAAGCCGGGCAGCAAGGCAAAGACTACGCAAACCGCTTCTTTTTCGGAATCGCGATATTGAGGGAATTGGGAAAAGAGTCCTTGCAAAGCGCCTGGAAAGCATCGCGGTTTTTGGGGAATTACGCAAAACACGAGGTGAAACGCTTATGGCGTTCGCCGGTTCGCCGGAGCGAAGCTGCTTGGGCGACGAGTCTCCGGTTTTAGAAATCCGTCATCGAAGACGGCTCGTTCTCGTTTTCTATAAGCTGCAGAAGGTCCTCGCGCGAGTGGATGTCCAGCTTTTTGTAGATGCTCTTGATATGGGAGCGGACGGTGGAGTCGGACAAGAACATCTTCTTTGCGACGTAGGCGGGGGAGTAGCCGCGCCCTAGGAACAAGAGCACCTCTCTCTCGCGTTTCGACAGGCCGCCCTTGTCGGCAACCCGATTGCAGCATGTTTCCAAGTCCGACAGCAGGTTCGGCTTGTTCGCCTGCTGCGAAGGGAGGTACATTGTTTTCCACGAGCGTATATTGGGCACCAGAACCAACGAGATGAAGTACAGGGTGGAAAGCGCAAGCAATACTGCTTCCTCGTTCCCGCTGATGCCCGCAAGATCGCCGAAATGCAAGCCGATGATCGAAACCAAGCAAAAAGCGGAGATCGAGCTACCGAAGATCAGAGGCACCGAGAACTCTTGCGCGTGCGCGATCGCGCAGAACGAGGCCAGCGCAAGCACCCCTATAGCGCCGAAGAACACGTAAATGCCGATCATGCCGATGCTGTGCACCGCATGACCTGTGGGGAAGCTGCTGAGAAACAACAATATGGCGGCGAAGATGGGCAGGTATATTTGGAACACGAACGGCAAAAGAGGCTTGTCCGACTTCCTAAGCCATAAAGGCAGAACCGAGACGACGGCGAGGATCGTGCCGATGCTTTCGGCGTACATGTTGCCGAAAACCGCGATCTTGCGTACCGCCATCGTCAAGGCGAACAGCAAAAAACCCACGAACGGACCGAGGGCGACCGAGAAGAAGGAGTGGAACACGGTGGAATCTTGGCTTTTCGCATCGCGTTGCACGTTCAGCAGGCGAACGAACTCGCCGTGCGTAGAGCGGATCAGCAGGGGCACGAGTCCGAGAATGCTGAGCAGAAGAAAGCTCGCGACCCCGGTTTCGGGACCCATGTAAACGAATCCCGTATTGATGAGCGCGCAGATGGCCAGCAGGACGCTCAGGCGAATGAGGGCTTCCCGGAACGTGAGGGTGGAGAATACGCTTCCCCAAGCGATGCAAAGGAGCAAGGTCGTCGTTCCGCAGAGCGTTCCTCCGAGCAAGGAGCACAATTCGACCGGAACTCCGGGGAGAAGAAGGGAAGCGAAGAGCAGGAAAAGCCCCGTCAGGTAGAGAAGCGCGACGATCGTCATTCGAAGAGGAGTTAGGAATGTTATCCGACTTGGTTCTTTCGCGCACAGCGCGATGCACGCGGCTGCCATGCCGGCGACCATGGCGCTCGCCAACGTGGAGTGGACGAAATACGGCATGGCCAAGTCGAAGCCTGCCAAGTCGGGGCTGAATATCATGTTCGGGGAGTAGAGTGGCAAGGTTGCGAAAAAGGCTACGAAACAAACTTGTTCGAATGCGGATGGCTGGCTCATGTCGAATCCTTCTCGCTTGTACCTATCTGCCAAGTGCATGGATCTTCGCGCTCCGGTCATGCGGCACCGTCTTTTTCCGGTAGCGCTTGGGCGGCCGCCGTTTCGCCCACGAGCCAGATGCGGTCATCGGGGAACAGGCGCGTGTTGCGGCTCGGCTTCATCTTGAGCAGCTTCTCATGCTCGTGTGCGACGACGAGGCAGCCGAAGGAGCCCTTGAAATCGACGGCGCCGATGGTCTTGCCGGCGAAGGGCGAGCCCGCTTCCACGGAAAGCGACACGCATGCGA
The DNA here is from genome assembly GCF_048329335.1 of Eggerthella sp. Taxonomy (NCBI): domain Bacteria; kingdom Bacillati; phylum Actinomycetota; class Coriobacteriia; order Eggerthellales; family Eggerthellaceae; genus Eggerthella; species Eggerthella sp. The sequence goes on from NZ_DBFEGU010000181.1 coordinate 3,731, forward strand.
GATCCAACTTGTCGGGGTGCGCGGCCGCGTACTCGTCGAACGATGCGCTGACGGCATCGGCCTCGTCGATGGAGTCCTCCTTGAGCAGGGTTTGCAGGTAGGCGTCCACCTCGTTCTCGGTGCCGAGGAACGTCAGCACGTCGCCCTCGCGTATGCCCAGCGGGTCGGCCGGGTCGTTGATGCGCCGCACAAGCTCCTCCTTGGTCAGTCGCGCGAGCGCTTGCGATCCCATGCGCACGCCCTCGCGCTCGATGGCCATGAGATCCAGGTTGTGCGCTATGCCGAACAGGAAGTCGCTCGACCGCTCGGCGCCCAATCGGCGCAGCGTGCGCGACGCTTCGACCTCCACCACGTACAGGCGCTCCTCCACCCACCCGGCGCGTTCCTCCTCGTCGGATTCCGCCAGGCGCTCGGCCAGGATGGACTCGTTGAGGTTGCCGACGAAGCTCGTCTCCAGCTTGAGGAACCACGAATGCAGCGTGCGCGAGCGCGCGAGCAACAGCGAGCACGTCGCCGCCAGAACGAACATCCACACCGATTGGCGCGCGCCGGCCGCATGCACGATGTAGGCCACCACGCCGCAGGACGCCGCGCCGCCCGCCAGCATCAGGACGGCCAACGGCACATGGTTTCGACGGCTCTTCATCCACAGCACGCCGAACTCGTTCTTTCGTCCCGTGTAGAACAGGTTCGACAGGAACAGTCCCGTCACGAAGATGCCCACCGCGGCAAGCAACGGGTTGAGAACGGCCTCCGGCACGAAACCCGACAGCAAAGGAAGGGCCGTGTTCATGAGCACCTCCACCGATGCGATGCCGGCCAGCACCACGAGCCCCAGCTTGAGCGTCCAGCGTTTGAGGTAGTCCACCCATAAGTTCGGTTCGCCGTCCTCTTCCTGCGCGCGCTCCAGATGCTCATGGCGCAGTGCGAACAGGCTTTCGGGCAAGACGCGCACGAGGAGGTGGTAGATGCGTTCGGAATTCTTCACCAGAAGAGGCGAGGCGAGCGTCGTCGCCACCGACACGGTGACGATGACGGGGTAGAGGAAGTCGGGAGTCACGCCCGTCGCCGATCCTAGCGCGGCGATGATGAACGAGAACTCGCCGATCTGCGCCAGGCTGAGCCCGCTCATCACCGAGGTTTTCAGCGTTGCCCCCGACAACAGAGCGCCCAACCCGCAGAACAGCGAGCGTCCGATGATGGCCACCAAGGCGATGACGACGATGGCTCCCAGGTTCTCCGTCACGGCCGCGGGTGTGACCAGCATGCCCACCGATACGAAGAACACGGCTCCGAACAGATCCTTGATGGGCTTGAACAGCGCGTCGACGCGCTTTGCCTGCACGGTGCCGGCCAGGATGGATCCGGCGAGGAACGCGCCCAGCGCCGAAGAGAACCCGATGGCGTCGGCCAGAACCACCATCCCCAAGCACAGCGCGATGGACGCGATGAGCAGGATCTCGTCGTTGAGCTCGGAACGCAGGCGCTTGAGGGCGCTCGGCACGAGGATGACGCTGAGCGCGAACCATACCACGAGGTACAGCGCCATGCGTCCGATACGCACGGCCACCGCACCGCCGTCCACCGACGCGCTGACCGCCACCGTGGACAGCACCACGAGCAGGAACACGCCTGCGATGTCCTCGATGACCAGCACGCCGAACACGAGCTGGGCGAAGGCCTTGGTGCGCAGGCCCAGCTCGCCGAACGTCTTCACGATGATGCTGGACGACGAGATGGCCAGCATGCCGCCGAGGAACAGGCTGGTTGACGGCGACCAGCCAAGCAGCGTGCCGCAGGCGAACCCTGCCGCTATCATGAGCGACATCTCCACGACGGCCGTGACGAGCGCCGGACGGCCCACGGTGGTCAGCTTCACCACGCTGAACTGCAGTCCCAGGCCGAACATGAGGAAGATGACGCCGATCTGCGACCAGGTGGACACGTCGGCCGTCTCCACGATGTTGGGGATCCAGCCGATAGCGGGGCTCACGAGGAATCCGGCCACCACGTACCCCAGCACGAGCGGCTGTTTGAAACGCCGGCAGACGATGGTGGCCACCGCCGCCACGGCGAGCAGCAAGGCGAGGTCGTTGACGAGCTGGGGTATGGACTGCATAGGTTCCTCTTCGCGCACTGTACGGTCGAAACCTCATTGTAGCAAGCCGAGACGCGTCGGCGGACGAAAAAGAAGCGGCCCTTGCGGGCCGCTTCCCAAACATGGATCGGTTTCTGGTTTCTTACGATTCCGCCAGCTCCGCGGGGGTGGCGCGGCGCGCCATGGCCTTGTCGTAGTCTTTCGTGCCGGCGAACACCTCGTTCATGTACGGGTTCACCTTGAGCTTCTTGGCGCGGTACATGATGTAGGCGAACGCGGCGATGTTGGCCAGAAGCGCGATGACGGACACGGCCAGGTTCACGTTCGGGTTGTTCACCGACTGCACGCTGAACACGCTGTAGTCCTGGAACGCCGGCACGCACTGGGCGAACATGCACCAGATGGCCAGTGTGAACGCGCGGTTCTGGATCCAGCCGCCTTTGTTCCAGAAGAACGCCGCCACGGTGGGGGCCAGCAGCAGGGCCAGGCCGCAGTACCAGGAGTGCGTGGGCAGGCAGTTGTAGGTGTAGCAGAAGTTCCACAGGTCGTAGGCGATGATGAACACCCAGGTCATGTCCGGCCACAGCATGTCCTGGCGCTTCTTGGAAATGTAGATGCCGAACCAGCCGGTCATGCAGGCGATGTTGATGATGCCCGCCACGCCGTTGAACACGTTGTGCCAACCGCCGTACAGCGTGACGCCCTCGGAGGACACCCAGGTGGTGCCCCAGGCGCGGATGGCGCTCTCGAAGTCGCTGACCACGGCGATGAGGATGTTGATGGCCACGATGACGAACGGGAAGCACTTGAACCAGTGCGCCTTGCCGATAGCGCCCCACGAGTACTTGATGGCCATGAAGCCGATGCACCCGATGGTGGCCGCGTAGAGCTTCGCGTAGTGGAACCAGCTGTTCATGTGCACGTGCGTGGGGTTGTCGAGCGCCCACTGCTGGCCGATGCCGGCGCCGATGGAAATGGCGACGAAGTACGCCGTCAACGCGACGGGCAGCACGATGAAGCAGAACACGCCGCCCGCCTTCGTGCGGCGCGCCACTTCGTTGATGAGGATCAACCCGATGAACACGATGGCCCAGCCGAGCCATTGGTACAGGGCGTTCTCCCCGTAGACTTGGAACAGCATGACACCCTCCTTCTTCAGGGTACGCTTCGCACAGGCCGCCTTCCGGCCTGCTGTTTCTTCAGATGAGATTATCGATACCGTTGCATGCGGGTTCGCCTGCGCAGGTTCTATCCGCTTTCGGGTGCGCCGTTCGCGCCGCGGTCCATGTGCAGCGTTTGGGCGATGAGATCCTTCAGCACCTCGTCGTCGACGTCCGGATGCGTTCGCAGGTAGCCGACGATGCCCAAGATGAGCACGTAGAACGTCTCGTAGACGTGCTCGATGCGTATCTCGTGCAGCGCGCCGTAGTCGCGCACCGTGGTGTCCACGATGTACGTGGCCACGCGGTCGGCCACGCGGTTCACGAAGTCGATGTAAAGCGCCGCGTTCTCGTGCGAGGCCAGCGAGCGGCGGAACGCGTCGTGCTCGAACACGCCGAGGCGCATGAGCTTTACGACGCTGGAAAGGGCGCTTTCGATGTCGCCCGGGTGCCGTTGCGCGTTCCAGTAATGAGTGGCCTCGATGAAGTCGGCCACGTAGTCGTCGAGGACGGCCGAGGTGACGGCCTCCTTGTCAGGGAAGTAATGGTAGAACAGCGAGCGCGCCACGCCCATGCGGTTGGTGATGTCCTGCACGGAGGTTTTCGAGAGCCCCTGCTCCTCGTACAGCTCGCGGGCCGCGGCCACGATGTCGGCTCGACGCTCGGCCGATGCCGCGTTGCGCGCCTTCTCGTTCGAGGTTGCCATGCCGCCCTCCTTGCCCCGTTCGCTTGAACGATCCTGCGGTTCGCCGCCATGGCGGCGTGTTTCGTTCGATCCCCTGATGAGCGCAGCATACGCCCCTGGTTGACGGAGCGTCAATAGACAGTTTCAGGGATTCGTCAACGAAGAGGGGGACGTAAGCGGCGAAGCGCGCGCGTCCGCGACGGCAATGACGAAACGCGCGAAGCCGTCAACCGCGGCTTCCTCTTTGCCTGCGAGGATGCTAGCATGCAGGTCATTAAGTTCATTTGTGAAACGAAAAAAGAACGCAGATGAACTAATGAGGGAGCAAGCGGACGCAGGGCCGCATCTCGGCCGAGGCGGCGTCGGGCGATCCGATGCCGAGGGCATCGCGGAGCAGCGGACGCGAAACCGAGAAGGAGGGGTCATGGAGGAGAGCAAGCCGAGCGGAAAGCGGAGAGGGAGGCGCTGGCCTATCGTGGTCGGCGTGATCGCGGCGGTCGTCGTGGCGGCGGGCGCGGGTTTCTGGGTTTGGCACGAGCAGCCGAGCTTCTGCAACGCCGTTTGCCACGATCCGATGGACGTCTACGTGGACGGCTACTTCAACGACGCGACGCTTATGGCGAACGCCCACGAGCGCGCCGACGTTACGTGTTTGAAGTGCCACGAGGCGAAGTTGTCCGATCAGGTCGCCGAAGGGCTGTCGTGGGTGCGCGGCGATTTCGCCACTGACGAGACGGGGCATCTGACTACCCATGGCGTGACGGCCGATAAGAAGATGTGCGCATCGGCCGGCTGCCATGATTGGGAAGACGTGAAGGCCGCCACCGAGGATTGGGGAGGCGAGGCGGGGGTGAACCCGCATGCGTCGCATCAGGGCGAGGCCATCGATTGCAGCAACTGCCACGGCGCGCATGGATCGTCGTATATGTACTGCAACGCGTGTCACGACTACGCGGTTCCCGACGGTTGGGAAAGCCCCCGGTAGGGCGTGCGAAAAGGAGGAGCGATGATGAAGAGGACGGCAGCGGCCGTATGCGGGGCCGCGGTGCTGGCGGCGGGCATGACGGGCTGCGGCGCGGGATTCGAAGGCTCGGGGTCGAAGGACGCGGCCAGCGCCGAGCAGCTGGCCATGCGCCTGGACGATCCGTG
>NZ_DBFEGU010000182.1:0-3639 GCF_048329335.1 Eggerthella sp.
GGTTCAGGCCGATCAGGGCGCGAAGGCCGAAGGCGAGCTCGCCGACGGCGTGTACACGGGCACGGGCAAAGGGATGGAGGGCCTCGTGACCGTCAAGCTGCTCGTGCAGGACAACCGCATCTCGTGTTTGGAAACCGCGCAGGAGGGCGAGAGCCAGAGCCGCGGAGGCTACGAGGCCATCCGCGACGGCAGGTTCGCCGCCATGATCGAGGCCGCGCAAGGCGCCGGCATCGACGCGATCAGCGGCGCCACCATCACCACGGCGGGCGTCAGGCAGGCGGTGGAGGACGCGCTCTCGCAGGCAGAAGCCGCCGCCGCGAAGCAGGAACAGGGGGGATTCCGATGACGAAGCAGGTTCACGGGCAGACGGGCGCGCATGCGCCGCTGTCTCGCCGCGATTTCTTGACGAGGGCGGGCTTGACGGTGGGAGCCGCCGCGGCCGCGGCGGCGGTGCCGGGCGCGGCCTATGCGGTGCAGGAGGGCGTGATCGGCGACTGGGCGGCTGATGGGTCGAAGGCCGTCGACGTGCCCGACAGCGCCGTCACCAACGCCTCTTGGTCGGACGGCACGTATCGCGAGCACAACGGCGCGGCGTTCCCGGCGGACGATGCAAGCCCTATCCCTCCGCGCGCGGTGCCCGCGACATGGGATTGCGAGTGCGACATCTGTGTGGTGGGCGCGGGCGGCGGCGGCTTGAACGCGGCGGCGCGCGCGGCCGAGCAGGGCGCGCGGACCATCTGCGTCGAGGCTATGGGTCTGCACGGCGGCAACGCCCAGGAGGCGGGCATGTGCGCCATCCTCGGCGGATCGAAGCTGCAGGAGTCGAAGCGTTTCGCGTTCCCGTCCTACCCCTTCGACGCGCGCAAGCTGGCCGATTGGGCCATCGACGAGTACCATTACGCGTGCGACCCGCTGCTCATCCACCGCATCGCCGAGGCGGGCGGCACGTGCATCGACTGGATGGCCGACTGCGGCGTCCGGTGGCGCTTGGGCGAGGTGCCGGTGTACGTGGCGCCGAAGAACTCGACGCTCGACCACCATGTGCTCAAGATGAAGGACGCCACCGACGCCATGTTCAGCTTTGGTCAGAAGCACGGCGTGCAGTACCTCTTCCAAAGCCCGGCGGAGGCGCTCGTGCAGGACGGCGACGGGAGGATCGTGGGCGTGGTGGTGCGCGAGGATTACGGCGCAGAGAAGTACATCCACGCCGAACGCGCCGTCATCCTCACGGCGGGCGGCTTCTGCAACAACAAAGCCCTGTTGGAGCGCTACATCCCCACGGCGGCCATGGGCTGCGCCTCGAGCTACCTCACGGCGGGCGAGACGGGCGAGTGCTTCCGCATGGGCTTGGGCGTGAACGCCGACGTGTCGGGCTTCAACAGCTCGGCCAGCTTCGACGGCGGCGTCGATTGGGAGGCCGAGGGCGGCCAGTGGGCGCGCTTCCTCTACGACGGCATGACGCAGCTGTCGCGCCAGCCGTGGTTCACCGTCGACCGCTGCGGCAACCGTCTTCGCTACATGGACAGCCGCGTGGGCGAGGACGGCGCGAACGCCATCTACGCGCTGGGCGATCTGGCCACCATCCAGATGACGCCGCCGGGGCACCGCTCCTACATCGTCTTCGACGCGCACTACGAGGATCATCTGGCCGGCTTCGCGCAGGAGCATTGCCGCAAGCTGATCACGCCCGACCTCGAGCAGATCGACAAGGTGCCCGAGCATTATCGCGACTGGCACCACGGCGTGCAGGACGCCATCGACGCCGACGTGCTGAAGAAGCGCGACTCGCTGGAGGAGCTGGAGCGCGACCTGGGGTTCGCCCCCGGCGTGCTGGTAGAGGCCGTGGAGAAGTGGAACGCGTGCTGCGAGCGCGGCGAGGACGACTTCATGTATCCCATGCCTCCCGAGTGGCTGCACGCCATCAAGGACCCGCCGTTCTACGGCTGCCGCATCGGCGGAAACCTGTACGGCACGAAGGCAGGCCTCATGATCAACGACGAGATGCAGGTGATCTCGACCAAGGGCACCGTGATCCCCGGCCTGTACGCGGGCTGGCACACGGCCGGCGGCGCGTGCGGCGAGAACAGCTACATCGGCGACCCTATCCTGGGTTCGCTGTTGGGCGACGTGAGCCTGGCGTTCTGCGGCGGGTACTTGTGCGGCACGTACGCCGTCGCCAACGAGATGAAGGGAGGGGAGTAGCATGAAAGAGCAGTTGAAGGACATGGCGCGGCCGTATGCGATGCTGTTCCTGATCGCGCTCGCGGTGGCGATCGTGGGGCGCATCGGGCTGGCCGTGATGGACTTGACCGGAACGCTTTCCTACGACTACATCTCGGCGGCCGACGTGCCCATCCTCGACGTCGTGTGCTCCATCCTGACCGGGTCGGCGCTCGTGGCGTTCATGTACGCAGCATCGCTGGCGATGGTCGTGTCCACGGCGGGCGTCGCGCTGCACGGTCTGCTGTTCGCGCGCCGCAGCGAGGGCGCGGGCAGGCCGGCGACTGCGTTTCTGTGGGGCTGGGCGACGGCGCTTGCGGCCATCGTGTGCCTGCTGATCACGGCGAGCGGGATACTCTCGGCCGTGCAGATGGCGTCCATGAGCTCGAAGCTGCCCTCCCTGCCGATGCTCGTGCTGGCGCTCGTGGGGTTCGCGGCGTTTCTCGGCACGCTTCTGGGCGCAGCGTCCATGACGGTGTGCGCTTGCCTCGCGCGGGCGCGCGACGAGAAGCGCGCAGGCTGGAACCTGGTGCTCGCGGCTTTCGTCTGCGGTCTCGTGGTCATGGTTCTCACCGTGGGCACGTTCTCGGCCGTCAATGCAGCGTCGATCAACCTGGCGGCCGTGGGCGCGTGGTTCGCCGCCGACGTGGTCGTGAACCTGGCCATCATGTTCGGGATGGGCGCGCTGGTGAAGAAGGGTCGCGCGTAGCATGGAATCCCGGTCGCGCTTCTCCTTTCGGACAGGGGGAAGCGCGGCCTTCTTTTAGGGAATATCCCAGTGTCCGGCGCGTGGGCTTCCGACGCGCCGGACGCGCCCGCTTTCCTTGAGCGAAGCTATGGCGCGCTCCGTCGTGCGTCTTGCCAGGCCGACGGCTTCCGCGATCTCGGAGACCGTGATCGAAGGGTTCTCGGCCATGAGGCTCAGGATGCTATTCCTCAGCCCGTCCTCTCGACGCTCTTCCGTGCAGAAAGGCTCCATCGCATCGCGGATGGCCGAGAGCATGAAGGCTACGAAGGCGGTCGAGGATCCGGTCGCGTTCGATTCGTTCAATGCGGCGTAGTACGCGTCTTGGCGCTCCCGGATCATGCTTTCGATCGGCAGCCAGGCGAGCACGGAGCGCCATCGAGCCAGCAGCAGCGTGTGCCAGAGCCTTCCGATGCGGCCGTTTCCGTCGGAGAACGGGTGGATGAATTCGAACTCGTAATGGAATACGCACGAAGCGAGAAGCGGGTGGAGCTTCGTCGAACCCAGCCATTCGAACAGGTCGGCCATAACTTCGGGAACGTAGGATGCGGGGGTTCCGGCATGGATCAATCGATCCCCGTCGTATACTCCTGCGTTTTTCGTCCGGAAGGTTCCCGCGTCCTTGCGCAGGCCTTCCATCATGACGCCGTGGGCCTCGAGGAGGTCGTCCATGT
>NZ_DBFEGU010000183.1:0-12738 GCF_048329335.1 Eggerthella sp.
CCTCACGCCCCCGCCGGTTCCCACCGACGTCAAGGAGGAGAAGGACTGCGACGTGCTGGTCATCGGCATGGGCATCGCCGGCACCGCCGCGGCGAAGGAAGCCGCCGAAGCCGGCAAGAAGGTCATCGTGCTGGAAAAGCAGCCGGAAGACAGCTACTCGGTCATCTCCATGGCCGGCGACTTCGGCGTCGTGGGATCCCAAATCCAGAAGGACCTGGGCATCGAGTGGGCTCCGAAAGAGGACATCTTCAACGAGTTCGTCAAGGAGACGGGCGGTCGCTGCGACACCTGGATGATGAACTACTGGTACGACCACTCGGGCGAGGATTTCGACTGGTTCATCGAGGGCGCCGACTACGAAGTGCTGGAATCCACCGCGGCCAACCGCAAGACGGACAAGCCGAACTTCATCCGCCCGAAGTGCTTCCCGCCGCTGGAAACCTACAACTACAAGGAAGAAGTCTACCCCTACTTCCACGGCACCATTACCACGAACCCGAACATGCAGTGGGCGTGCGAAGCAGCGTTCAACGCAGCCGTGGCCGGCGGCGCCGAGCTGATCTACAATGCCGAGGGCGAGCAGCTGATCGTGGAGAACGACAAGGTTGTGGGCGCGTACGCGAAGACGCCCGACGGCTACCTGAAGGTGAACGCCAAGGCCGTGGTGCTGTGCTGCGGCGACTACGGCGCGAACCCCGAGATGCGCCACTACTACGCGCCGTGGACCGAGGAGTTCATGGGCGGCGTCGATGACGGCCGCGGCCAGCTCATGGGCATCTGGGCCGGCGGCTGGATGGAGCTGGGCCCCCACGCGCCGATGACCCACCACATGGGCGGATCGCTTGGCGTCGACAGCTTCCTGCAGCTGAACATGGAGGGCAAGCGCTTCATGAACGAGGACGTGCCCGGCCAGAACATCGCCGCCGAGCACACGCGCCAGCCCGTCGCGAAGGACCCCGAGCTGGCGAAGGCCGGCGTGAAGGCGTGGCAGATCTTCGACAGCAAGTGGCCCGAGCAGATCATCCACATGCCCGACGGCCACGGCTACACCACCTACTTCGTGCCGGATGACCAGGCCGCCGAGTACGAGACCGTGCTCTCGGGCTTCGGCTTGGGCTACACGACGCAGGCCATGGTGGACGAGCGCACCGACGTCATCGCGAACTCCCTGGAGGAGCTGGCCGAGAAGACCGGTCTGCCCCTGGAAACGATGAAGGCCGAGATCGAGCGCTACAATGAGCTGTGCCACAAGGGCATCGACGAGGACTTCGGCAAGATGTCCAAGCGCATGTTCCCGGTGGAGAACCCGCCGTACTACGCGTGCAAGTTCGGCAACGCGGGCATGCTGGTCATGTTCGGCGGTCTGGAGTGCGACCACGAGCTGCGCGTCACCAAGGACGGCACGAACGATCCCATCCCCGGCCTGTACGTGGCGGGCAACACGATGGGCCGCCGCCTGCTGGTGGATTACCCCGTCGTGGTGGCCGGCATCAGTCTGGGCAGCGCGCTCACCTTCGGCCGCCTGGCCGGCAAGAACGCCGCCGCGGCAGTGTAGGCAACCCCTACGCGAGGCGTTTCCCTCCCCCCTTCCAGACGCCTCGAGAAGAAGCGCCCTCCCCTTCCCGGGAGGGCGCTTCTGTGTCTGCAGTGTGTCAAATGACCCGTCCCCTTGACACAGTCACACGTCCATACTGCTATGACATCTTCCAGAAGTCCTGAACCAATGCTTGGCGGTTCGCTTGACCGGTTTTCTGAAGGATGTTGTGCACGTGCACTTTCACGGTGCTCAGTGCCAGATGCATAGACGACGCGATGTTCTGGTTGTCGTTGCCCAGCAGCACGTAGCGCAGCACCTCGCATTCGCGCTCGGACAGCTGGTGGCGCTTGCCGTACATCATGAGGTTGTCGTCTATGAGCTCTTCCTGTCGCCCTCCGCCGCGCATGGGCGGTCGGTCGAAGCGCAGCGACAAAACCCGGAACGCGTCGCGGCACGCGAAGAACGCGCAGCACAGCATCAGCGCGTTCTCGGCGAAGTTGCGCTCGGGAGCGTACGCGCGCGGCCCGATGAAGATAGGATCGGGCAGCAGGAACACCAACGCGTCCTCCACCACCACGGACAGCCCCAAAAACCACAGCGCCCCGTACAGACCCAAATGACGTCGAAGGCGGGCACGCTCGGCAGCGTCCTTCGACCTCAAGTACCATGCCCCGGCGAAAGCCAGCATCCAGAACAGGTACAACGCTCTCGGACTGTAGAACGCGAAACTGCGCAAGCCGCCTTCGGGCACGATCAGAAGCACCGCGACGCTGGCCGCAACGAACACGACCGCCGGAATCACTTTGAGCGCCTTGCGCGTCTCGCCCACGTAATCGCACACCAGCAACCAAAACGACGTGAGGAACCCGCAACCGGCCAACACCATCAGCAGCGACATGATCAGCGCATACGCAGGCCCAACTCCGGCATCGGCACCGGTGAAGAAATCTCGTTGAAACACCCATGCCACATCGAAGAAATAGAACAGGAAACCAAAGGAGGCGTACAGCATCGTTCGCTTCCTTGAAACAAGGTAAGCAGACAAACACGTGGCCGATGTCAGAATGGATCCTAACAGCACGAAAAGCGTGTAATGGAAGAGCACGAAACCCACGGAGCGGCACCTCTCTCAAACGCGAAGCGACTGCCTAAACCTTCCTCCCATGATACACGAAACAACCGCTCTGGGAATCGGGCGTGAAGCCCTCTGCTTTCGGCCTGCGAACGCTGCATTTTGCGATCAAGCCTGCGATCAGCAGTTTAGTAGAGGTTTATCGACCCGCTTCCCGACGGTAAACCTTCTTTGTTTGCCGGTAAACCTCGTTTACATCTTTTCTTCACTATCGGGTTGGAGCATGGTGGTGCCAACGCGCCGAACGGCATAAAGGACCGCACGGCGACTTGGCGAAGATTGGTTCCCTGCGGAACCGACGTAAAGGAAGAAGGAGGGTTGCACATGTCAGGAGTGAACGTCAAGAGCGAGATCAAGCCCTTGAAGAAAGTCCTGCTGCACCGCCCGGGAAAAGAGCTTCTGAACCTGACGCCGAACACGCTCGAAGAGCTGCTGTTCGACGACATCCCGTTCTTGAAGGTCGCCCAGGAGGAGCATGACGCGTTCGCGCAGGCTCTGCGCGACAACGGCGTCGAAGTGTTTTACCTGGAAGACCTCATGGCTGAGGTTCTCGAGGCCAACCCCGAGCTGCGCGAGCAGTTCCTCAAGCAGTGGATCGAAGAGGCCGGCATCCGCACGGATCGCTACCAGAAGATCATCTTCGACTACATGCAGGAGAACTACCCCGACGCCAAGGACTTCGTGCTGAAGACGATGGAGGGCATCAACCTCACCGAGCTGCACACCGACAAGTCCAACTCGCTGGTGGACCTGGTTTCCGAGTCCTCCAAGATGGTCGTGGCCCCCATGCCGAACCTGTACTTCACCCGCGACCCGTTCGCGATGATCGGCAACGGCGTGTCCATCAACCGCATGTACTCCGAGACCCGCAACCGCGAGACCATCTACGGCGAGTACATCTTCACGCACCATCCCCTGCTCAAGGGCACCCCTGAGTACTACAGCCGCTACAACACGTTCCACATCGAGGGCGGCGACATCCTCAACATCAACGACAAGGTGCTGGCCATCGGCATTTCCCAGCGCACCGAGCCCGATGCCATCGACGCCATCGCGAAGAACATCTTCAACGATCCGACGAGCCCCATCGAGACCATCCTGGCGTTCAACATCCCGAACTCCCGCGCCTTCATGCACCTCGACACCGTGTTCACGCAGATCGACACGGACAAGTTCACCATCCATCCCGGCATCATGGGCCCGCTGACCGTCTTCGAGATCACCGCTGCGGGCGAGGGAATCAAGGTCAAGGAAGTGAACGGCACGCTGGAGAGCATCCTGGAGACCTACGTCGGTCATCCCGTCGAGCTCATCCCCTGTGGCGGCGGCGACCGCATCGCGGCCGAGCGCGAGCAGTGGAACGACGGCTCGAACACGCTGTGCATCGCCCCGGGCAAGATCGTGGTGTACGAGCGCAACGACGTCACGAACAAGGTGCTGCGCGACAAGGGCCTCGACCTCATCATCGTCCCGTCCGCCGAGCTGTCCCGTGGCCGTGGCGGCCCGCGCTGCATGAGCATGCCCATCGAACGCGAGGACTAAGCTTTTCCATCGCCAACAGCGGTTGCGCGCGATTCGCTCCGCGCAACCGCCTCCTTTCCCCAGGCGCCCCCTGTGCTGAATCCGGTCCCAAATGGCGAACGAGAACCGGGTTCAGCACAGGGGGCGTTCTAAGTTTTTCAGCAGCAGGCGGGCAACGGCGCGGGGCGATTCGGGATTCTGGCCGGTGATGATCCTTCCGTCCTGAATGGCGTGCTCGGCGAACGGGCGCTTCTTGCGAAACACGGCTCCATGTGCTTTCGCCACCTGCTCGTTCCAGAATGGGATAACAGCGCTTTTACCGCTGAGGCGCTCCTCCATCGCGGTAAAACCCGTGATGCTCTTTCCCTCGATCAGGTATCTGGAACCTTCCTTCACGTACAGCAGCCCGGCGATGCCATGGCACACCGTGGCGAGGTAGCCGCCGTTGCCGTACACCTCCAAGCAGAGCCGTTCAAGACCCTCGCTGCTGGGAAAATCCCACATCACGCCATGACCGCCCGTGTAATACAGGGCGGCGTATTCGCCAGGATCCACGTCGTCGGGACGCATCGAATGCGCAAGAGCTCTCTCCTGGAAGTCACGCGTGCGGTACAGCGCGAACGCAGCGCGATCGACGTACGCAGGCTTCATGCTGCGCGGGTCGAGCGGCACGTAGCCGCCCTTGGGGCTGACGAAATCCACCGCATACCCGCGCTGAATCGCCTCGTCCATGAACTCCGCAGCCTCCCCCAACCATAGCCCCGTGGCGACATTCCTCTCCCCGTACGCAGCAGTGTTGGTCAGGACAATCAGAATCTTCTTCACAGCGCGCTCCTCATCGACACCGTCACTGCGTCCGAGCATACGACGGGCGCTGCTCGAAGATCGCGTTCGCCGTCATCCGTAAGTGCCGCGTCGCCAAACGGCATCCAGGATGCCATGATGCATCGCTCCTGTTCAAATAGCATGTAAAGAACTTTTGACAAAGCATGCCGGGGATGGAACGCCCTGCGTCAAGGCCATTTGATGGTACACTTTGCCGCGTCATGGCAACCTATGATCAACGAAGGGAAACGCATGGAGCTCGGCAGTCAGATCAAACGTCATCGGACGGAACGAGGGCTCTCGCAAGACGACCTCGCCGCGAAGATCTACGTTTCGCGCCAGACCGTCTCGAGTTGGGAGAACGACAAAACCTACCCTGACGTGGAAAGCCTGCTTTTGCTCAGCGTCCTCTTCGACGTTACAGTCGACGAACTGATCAAAGGAGACGTGGAAGCCATGAAGGAAGCAATCTCGAACGACTACAAGAAGATGATGGCACTCGCAACCGGAGGCCTGATCATCGCCCTGTCAGGAGCCGCCGCCTTTCTTGGGGGAATATTCTTCTGGGATTGGGGCATCGTTCCGTCCAGCATCATCGGCCTGCTCATCTGGGGCATCGGGATGGCGATGCTGGTCGTGGTCGAGCGCATCAAGAAACAGCACGACCTGGTCACCTATCGCGAGCTGGTGGCCTTCTCGAAAGGCGAGCCCGTCGACCGCGACAATCCGCGCAGCCAACGCGCCCGCCGGCATCGCGTGCTGCGCGGCGTGGCGTACACCCTGGCGGGAGCAGCTGTCGGCGCCCTCGCCGGCTACTTCGGATCTATGTTCTTCCTCGGGTAGCGCGCAGCACGAACGTTTTTCTATAAGCCGCCGGCATGGTTTGCTGACGGCTTATATCTATAACTAAATTAGTCATGGACAAAATGTGGCGCTTTTCTTTATGTTTCTATGAGAATATATGAAACGACAACTCTTTCACCAGGCGTTTTCCAAAACACGATGTGCGGCCTATCCGATTTTCCGGCAAAACCTACTGAAAAGTGCCCGCTTTTGTCCATGATCATATTAATCATATTTACAGGCGCCTGAACTATGCAGGTAAGGGGCCCGAAGTTCAGGCTCCTTACCTGCTTTTCTACCACCAGCCGTTACTGGTTGCTCTTCGCCTTCGTCTGGACCTTCTCGCCCTTGTCGACGGCGGAGCGGCCGCCATGGTTGAAACCGGTCTGGATGACGCCCTGGGTGTTGCCGGTGACGAACTTCGCCTTGTTCAGCGTGTCCATCTCCTTCTTCATGTCCTCCACCAGCTTGATGCACAGCTGCATGGAGAAGTCGGCGCGCGCCACGACGCGCTGGACGGTGGTGTCCTGCATGTCGGCGGGCATCGGGTACGCCGGCACCAGCCAGCCGCTCATGCGCAGACGGTCGGACAGGTCGTACAGCGACCACTCCACGTCGGCGTCGTCCTTCAAGCCCCAGCACACGATGGGAATGTGCGACGCGTCCTCGTAGATCTCGAAGATGCCCATCTCCTTGAGCTCGGCGGCCAGGTAGCGCGCCACGTCGAGCGTGCGCTCCTGGATCTCCTTGAAGCCCTCGAAGCCGTTGCGCATCAGCACGTAGTACTGGCCCACGATCTGCGACGCGGAGCGCGAGAAGTTGATGGCCATCGTGGCCTCCTCGCCGCCCAGGTAGCTCACCCAGAAGATCAGGTCCTCGGGCAGCGCCTCCTTGCTGCGCCACACCACCCAGCCGATGCCGGGGTACACGAGGCCGTACTTGTGGCCGGAGCAGTTGATGGACCACACGTTCTTCAGCTGGAAGTCCCACACCAGGTCGGGCTCCACGAACGGGGCGAACATGCCGCCCGACGCGCCGTCCACGTGAATGCGGATGGGCAGCTTCGGATGATCCTGGTTGTACGCCTCCACCAGCTCGTCGAGCTTCTGCACGTCGTCGAACTTGCCGGTGTACGTGATGCCGAGGATGGCCGTGATGCCGATGGTGTGGTCGTCCACGTAGTCCATGACCGTGTCCATGTTCAGCGACAGGTGGTCCTTCTCAAGCGGCACGAGGCGCATCTCGATGTCCCAATAGCGGCAGAACTTCTCCCAGCATACCTGGTAGCCCGCGGAAATCACCAGGTTCGGACGCTGCTCGGTGTAGATGTCGATGCCCGCGTCCTTCGCCAGCTTCTTCCAGCGGAACAGCATGCCCAAACCGCCCAGCATGCAGGCCTCGGACGAGCCGACGGTGGACGTGCCCATGGGCTCCTCGTCGGGGTTCGCGTGCCACAAATCGCCGATCATGGCGACGCAGCGGTTCTCGAGGTCGGCCGTCATGGGGTACTCGTCCTTGTCGATGGCATTCTTCTCCATCGTCTCGGCCATGATCTTCGTGGCCATGGGCTCCATGTACGTCTGGCAGAACGTGGTGAGGTTCTGCGTGGCGTTGCCCTCGATTGACAGGTACTCCTTGATCATCTCGTACGTGATGCGCGGCTCGACCGGCTGGGCGTTCATCTTGAGACGCGGCATGGCCACGTCGGACGCCTCGGAACCGAAGATGGGCGTCGAGTACTTGGTGCCCTCGTCCATGCTGTCGAGAATCTTGCTGGTAGATGTCTGTTCCTTCATGAAAACCTCCTGGTTCGAAGTTTGATACCTGGTTGTTCGCTGCGCGCTAGCGGGCCGGCTTGTCGGTGTCGATGCTCGTCTCGCGCTGCGGATCGGGCGTATCGGGGTCGGCCTGGGGAACGCCCTGCCCGACCACGCCCTCCGTCACGCTGGCGCGCAAGCTGGGGTCGCCTTCCGCCGTTCGGTCGATCAGATCGTCGCGCACGTCGGCGGCATCGGCCGCAGACCGTTCGGCACCGGAGCTGGAAGCCGCATGCCGCGAGGCGGAATCCTCGTCCGAGACGTCGCACGGAACCGGCATAGGGTTCTGCGGCGTGGGCACGCCGCAGGCCGGAGGCTGGGACATCTCGTGCGCACGGCCTTCGTCCACGGTAGGCGTGCGCAGCGGGTCGGGGGCACCGTGCGGATCCTTCGCGTCCACAGGAATGGGTCCCGGCGGGCGGCTGGTCACGCCGACCACCACGCTGGAAATGCCCTGCGCCACGCGCTCGCTCAGACCGCCACCGGCAACCGCGCCGCTTGCTCCGGCCGATCGCGGCGTGCCCGAAGCATCACGCGGGCCGCCCATCGCGTCGCGCGCCTTCGTGCGCTTGTTGATGGGGCCCGAGGTGCTCGCATCGGTGCGGACATGAGCGCCCTGTTCGGGAGCCGCGGGACGCGCGGGCATGGCAGCGCCCGAAGGCGCGGCAACCGTCGCCCCTACCGGCACGACAGGCTTCGGCTCCCAACGATGACGCAACGCGTATATGATGAAGGGGATAGCCACCGATATCGCGAACGCCACGCCCAGCGTCGCCTGGTACACCGCGTTCGACTGCGCGTCCAGGTTCGACGACGGGAAGAACGAGATGATCAACGTCGCCACGGTCATGATGAGGCCGACGCCCGCCACGATGGCCTTGAACGGCGTGCCGCCGGGCAGCTGGAACGAGCGCTGCAGGTTCTTCTTCTTGAAGATCAGATAGAAGTACCCGAGGAAGAACAGCACGTATCCCACCAGGTAGATGACCACGGTCAGACCGATGGCCGTCAGGTAGCCCACCGACGAGCTGGATCCGCCGGACAGCGCGATGGATCCGCACAGCACCGCGTCCCACACCGTGACGATGACGGCTTGGATGACCACCGTCTTCACCGACACGCCGTGCTTGTTAACCTTCTTGAACGACGGGGGCAGGATGCCGTCGTGCGCCGTATCAAGCAGCGCGCGCGACGGGCCCACGATCCACGCCGAGATCTCGGCAAGCACGCCCAGCGCCAGCAACAGCGCCACCACGAACACGATCCAGCTCATAGACGGGCCGATGTGCTGCACGAAGATGGCGCGGAACGCCTCGATCACGCCGAACGACAGGTTGCCGTCCAGAACCGACGCCGGAAGCGTCGTGGCCACGGCCAAGCCGCCCAGCGCGTCCAGCGCGATGGTGAGGATTGCCAGCACGATCATGGCAAGCGGGTAGTTGCGGTTCGGGTTCTTCAGCTCGTTCACATGCGAAGCGGAAGCCTCCACGCCCATGTACGCCAGGATGAACGACGCGAAGATGACCAGCGTGTCCACCTTGCCGAAGTCGGGCACGAACGTGGCCGCGTCCATCTTGATCTGCGAGACGCCGCCCGTGGCGAAGTAGATCACCAAGCCCACCAGCAGCACTAGCACGGGCACGATGATGCCGCCCACGAAGCCCACCTTCGAGATGCGCGCCGTGTACTTCGTGCCGCCCAGCTGCGTGAGCGTGAGCAGCCACACGATGGCCGCCACGCCGAAGAACATCACCAGCGGGTTGTTGTACAGCGCGTCCCACCTGAACACGTAGGCCAGCGCCGCCAGGATGAAGAACGCCATGGTGACGAACCCAACCGTGATCTGGAACCACTGGAAGAACAGCGCGGCGAAACCCCACCGTCTGCCCAGCGTATTGCCCACCCAGGCGAAAATGCCGCCCGATTCCCATCCTTTCACCGTGGCCATTTCCGCAGCGCACAGCGCCACGGGCAAGAACCACAGGATGCCGCCGATGATCAGGAAGAACACCAGCTGGAATCCCGACGACGCAAACGACGGGTACTCGTATACCGTCATCACCATGGAAGCCGTGATGGCGAAGAATCCGAAGAACGTCAACGTGCGTTTGAACGACGGCCGGCTCACCGAGCCCACCGGGCCCGCGTCAGCCGAAGACGCCTCCGGTGCGTGACGAGTATCGCTCATGCTGCCTCAACCCCTTTCCTCACCTAGGACGCGATGTCGCGCCGCTCGCGAACACAGCGGCGCGACATCGCAATCGATGCGTTTCTTGCATCCGTTCTACCATTCAGGCTGGAAAGAAGAACGGCGACGGGAGGGCGTTCACCCTCCCGTCGCCGAAACGTGAGTTGCTGGATTACTGAGGCGCGCTACAAGCGTTAAGCTTCAGATGCCTTGATGTAGACTTCGACGGCATCGCGCAGGATATCGGACGCGAACTTGCGCACGTCGTACCCCTCGGAAATGGCGGCCACTGCCGCGCCGTCTACCACGGTGCCCACCATACGTGGCGGCATATCGATCTTTGCGCGTGCAAGGATGCGCTCGATGGCGGCATCGAGCGAAACGCGGCCCTTCTGGTAAGCCTCGGTGACCACGTCCGATTCGGCCGCGGCAATCAGCTGCCCGTAGTGAGCCGAAGGCACCACCGATTCATCGGGCAAGCAGGCGCGAATGAGCAGGTCGATTACATGACGACGACACTCTTCAGGCTCAAGGCCTTCGGCAGCCGATGCCGCTTTCTCTGCACGCTCGGCCCACAGCTGAATATTGTAGCGACCGGCCTCGTGCAGCAACTGCGTCACCGAGTCGAAGTAATATCCGACCGATGACGAGGCCGCACCGGCCCACTTCGCCACCTTGCGATACGTCACGGCTTTCGGCCCCTGCTCGCGCAACAACGCCGCCGCGGCCAGCACGAGCGACGTGCGCGTGATCTGAGCTTTCAAAGACTTCGGCGTCTGCGATGTTTCAGCCATTCGTCCTCCATTGTACGGGCGGCGCGAGCACGCCGTCTCATGAGCGAACGCCGTCCGGACCAGCAGGTCTGGACGGCGCCCGTTTGTATCAGCACTATCGTCGTGCAGACCGCAGGGCCTTACACTTCGGACAGATCCTTACCCGTATGTTCGTGCGATAGTATCATCGCCACCAGCGCGACACAAGACACGCCGACCATGTACCAGGCAGGCGCGAGACCGGAGCCGGTAGCGGCGATCAGAGCAGTCGAGATGAACGAGGCGGAACCGCCGAACAGGGCGTTCGCCAAGTTGAACGACAGGGCGAAGCCGGTGTAGCGCACCGCCGTCGGGAACGTCTCGGTCAGATAGCTGGACAGCGTACCGTCGTTGATGGTAAGCGCCAGGCACAGCACCAGCTCGACGGCCAGCACCGTGAAGAATTGCGCAGTGTTCAACAGCATGAACGCCGGCACCGTCAGCACGATGAACGACACACAGGCGATGATGAGCATCTTCTTGCGCCCGAACTTATCGGACAGATGCCCCATGCCGAAGATGAACGCCACGTACGCGACCAGGCAGATAGTGGTGATCAGCGACGATTCGTTCGCCGGCATCATGACCACCGTCTCCAGGTAGACCGGCAAGTACGTGAGAACCACGTAGAAGCCCACCGCGTTCAGCATGGCGGCACCGAAGGAGATGATGAGCTCCTTCGTGTGATGACGGAACAGGTCGCGGATAGGATGATTCGAGTCGTCGGTCTTGGAGATAGCAGCCTGCATCTCCTGATACGTCGGCGAATCCTCCAGCTTGGTACGAATGTAGTGAGCGACGAGACCCAGCGGTCCTGCCAACAGGAACGGGATGCGCCAGCCCCACTCGTTCACGGCTGCGTCAGGCAGGATCGTGTACATGACCGTGGCGAACGTAGAGCCCACCAACAGGCCCACGGCCGTCGAAGCAGGCACGAGCGAGCAGTACACGCCGCGCTTGTCCGAGGGAGCGTACTCAGCCAGGAACGTAGCAGCGCCGGCATACTCGCCGGAAGCCGAGAAACCCTGGATCATGCGGAGCAGCAGCAGCAAGATGGGGGCGGCGAGGCCGATGGCCAGGTAGCCCGGCAGCAAGCCGATGCAGAAGGTAGCGCCGGTCATCAGGAAGATGGACGTGGACAGGGCCCACTTGCGGCCCTTCTTGTCGCCCATGCTGCCCCAGAAGATGGCGCCGATGGGGCGCAGCAGGAACGAAAGCGCGAACACCGCGAACGTCTGCATGAGCGCAAGCGCCGGGTCGTCGCCAGGGAAGAACACGTTGGCGATGACCACTGCGAAGTACGAATAGGTTGCGTAGTCGAACCATTCGATGAAGTTCCCAAGGAACGATGAAACGGCTACTTTTCTGATAGTGGAACGTTGGTCGTTAGATCCCATGGTAATCCCCTAAGAAATTAGCAGCTTCGTTAGAAGTACACGCAAGCTGTCGGCGTATCTGGTGCTCCAAAAGAAGCCCCTTTCGATAGTCGGAAAACGCCTTAACCTGAGGTTATCATACCGCAAAAACGGCAATACGAGGTAAACCTGTAACCTTTTATATGCGTTTGAACCGTCGAGAGCCCTGCCCCGAAAAGGCGTGGAGCCCGTTTTGCAGCAAACGGGCTCCACCTAAAATGCCTCGTGAAACGCATAATTTTGGACGTGCTGCGTTCTCGCTGACAGGCCGTAGGGCAACCCGAAGGTTCAACCGCAAAAGACGATCAGTACTCGTCGAGCATATCCACCTGGGCCTTGCTGGCGCGCATGATGAAGCTGTGCTTGGCCTTCTGACCGCCCTGCGCCAGCTTGCGCAGGATGAAGCGCTTGAGGCGCGGGTAGTCGCTCATGCCGTACCAGGCGAACGCGGTGCCGCCCGTGTAGGCCTCCACGATGCTGTGGACGGGCAGGCCGGCGTCGCGCTTCGCGTCGAGGGCCAGGTACTCCTGGATCTCGGCCGCGCACACGTCGCGGATGACCTCGGCGCTGATCTCGAGGTCGCGCGCCAGCTGCCTGAGCTGGTAGGCCACCTCCGCGTCGTCGGCGTGCGGGAAGTACGTCACGTCG
>NZ_DBFEGU010000184.1:0-15489 GCF_048329335.1 Eggerthella sp.
CCTTGGCTCGCGCCCCTAAGCTCCGCCCCCTAACAGCAATATCTGTTCGCTCACCAGGTCATGGATATCCTCGGATGTCAAACCCTTAGCAAGAGCCTGCTGGACGAAATCGATTGCAAGCGCCTCGACGTCTTGGCCGACAGCCGACAGATCGACATCCTTGAGGTCAGACACATACGTGCCACGTCCGCGCTTCGTGAAGATGTAGCCGTCACGCTCGAGATCCTGATACACTTTGTTGATGGTGTTGTAGTTCACACCCAATTGAACGGAAAGCTCGCGTACGGAAGGGAGGCGCTCGCCACGTTCGTACTTTCCTGAAGTGATGAGGAACACGAGCCGCTTGCGAATCTGAATCCACAGAGGGACGCCGCTTCTTTCGTCCACTTGGAACGAACCCATGGCGTCGAACGCTACTTCTCTTTCGATAGTCTTCTCAATCATAGTGATTGTCATAGTATCACATATCGCAATGACAGACTGGCTACATCCAGAACGATAGCAGACTCATGTCGACGAGACAGAAGCGCTCGGCGGCCACGAGAAGGGAGAACCGCAGGCAGATGCCCCGAGCAGCGTGCTCGCAGCCCCCACGACGAACAGTGAAGGGTTGGGCGAACGCAGGCATTCGACATCCACCGATAGCGGCACCACGATCCCCGCCAGCACGACACCCAACCAAAACAGCATTGCAGAATGTCCCGATAGCAACTCAGCAGCCGAATGAGCGGCAGCTTCGTCGCCCATGAGCGAAACGATGATGAACGCCGCAATGGCGATAGCCTCGATCGCAACGAGAACCGCATCGAGCCGAAGCAGACTAGCGAAACCCCCGATCGTTTCATCGCGCGAAAACCTGAAGAAGCCCATGATCGTCAGCACGGCAGCTCCGGTTGCCAACGCCGACGCGACGAACACGATCGGCACAAGCGGTGAGTTGAGAAACGGCACGGCCGGATAGAGCGAGAGAAACACGCCGGCATACAGCACCACGAACAGAGCCAGCAAAGCGGCGAAGACACTGACCACGGTTTCGGCAACGCGCAAACCCGGTCCATCATCCGAGAACCCCATTAAAAACGCCGCGAACGCCGTCGCGCAGAACAACGCAAGTGCCCACGCCCCCGCTGAAAGCAGACTGCCGGACGGGGTAAGGAACAATCGGAAAGCCTGATCGGGAGCCCCTAAATCGAGCGCGAGAAACACCGTTCCGAGCGCGACGAGTACCGGGCCAGCCAGCAAACCCGCATCCGTCACCGCGCTGGCGCCGCGCAGCCACGATCGATTGCTGACGCGCAGTGCAAAGTCCACGAACGAACCGAGCAGAAATGCACCCCCTCCCGCACCCGCAAGAAACAGATACCACGCGATATACGAACTGACCATGACGAGCGCGCTCCCCTCGGCGATCGATGACCCCCTGCGCCCATTGTACGCCATCTGCACGGCAGACCTCAACGAAACGGAAAAGCGACGAAGAGCCGCACGGGTGCCACCTCGTCGCAGTAAAGAACCGGGCCGCAAGATGCGACCCGGTTCTTTACTGCGCGTCCACGTCGATGGGCGCGTTTTCCGCGTCACCCTTGCGGCGCTTGCGATCGCGCCACCAGCGGGACAGGCTATGCACGAGCCACTCCACTACGGGAATGGTGAGAAAGGCCACCCAGGCGGGATGCGGCTGGTTCAGCACGAACGCCATCCAGCAGAACCAGGCCACCACCGCGATGGGATACGCGCCCGACACCAGCGGCGCGAGGCGCTTGCGCCCGATGGCGTGACCCACCATGTAGTACAAGGGAATAGTCAGGAACAGAAACAGCCCCATGGCCCACGCGCCGTTCAAAATGCCCAGCAGCAGGTACACGACGATGACCATGAGCGGATACGGGAACTTCACCCACGACTTCTCGAACTCGCGTAGGTAGTGCTTGCGCACGGGAATAGACTTCCCCACTTCGTCACCGTACTTGGCGCGAGCATCGTCGATGCTGTCGAAGCGCTCGCCCCGCACGGTGTAACCGCACGGCTCGTACCAACGCTCTTCGCGATCCCATCCGTGATGGTACCGTGCATGCGCGTCCTGCCAGCTGTCGAACTGCTCGCCGTTAATGACCACCTTGGCGCCGTCGATGACCACATCATCGTCGCCTGCGCTGTTGCCGGGGCTCTTCACGTGCACGCCGTCCCAACCCACGTGCACTTCCTCGCCCTTCTTGGTGTCTTTCACGTGCACGCCGTCGCGCCACGACACGTGCACGTACTCGTCTCCATCCTCCACGTGAATCCCGCCGGGACCGATGTGCACCTTGCCCTTCTTGCCGGACGATGCGGCTTCGGTTCCGCCCGACGCATCGGAGGCCGCAGCCGCATCGGCGGGCGCTGGCGGGGGATCTGCAGGGGAAGCCGTCGCAGTCTCCTGCTCGGCCTGGCGCTTAGCGGCGCGATCGGCCGCCTCGAACGTGACGTCGTCGCGGATCTCTTCGTCGACGTACAGCAGATCGTCCAGCGACAGACCGTACAGCTGAGCCAGCGCGATGAGGTTGTCGGTGTCGGGGGACGACTCGGAGCGCTCCCACTTCGACACGGCCTGCCGCGACACGCCCAGACGCGCGGCAAGCGCCTCCTGCGAAAGCCCCGCCTGCTTGCGGCGCTCGGCCAAGCGTTGCGCGATCTCTACGTTCATGGTGTGCTGCCTTTCTCGTTTCGTCCATAGTAGCGTACCCAGAAGACTACGGTTGCGAGGAAGCGAGCGCGACCTATTTCAGTTGGAATTTTCCGCAATTATTGGTTGCGGAACGTTTGAACTGGGAAAAGAGAAGCTCCCCGGCGCTACAGCTTGCGCTTGCTGATGTCGAAGACCACCCATACCGACAACACGGCCGCCCCCAGGTAGCCGAAGAACGCGAGCACCGGCACGCCCAGCAGACGCGGCTCCATCGACGACAGCGACAGCATACTCGATCCGATGAACAGCCCGGCTATGATGATGCCGATGGTCAGACGGTTGATGATCTTGGCCAGCTTCGACAGCGGCGCCTCGCTGCCCAGCACCTCCATGTTCATCTTCAGCTGGCCGCGCGTGAGCATCTTGAGCGTTTCGCCGGAATACCGTGCCGCGTCGAGCGCGCCATGCGACGACGAGCGCAGCGCGAGAGCCAGATCCTGCATGGCCTGCACAAGCTCGTCGCCCTGGTTCTTCGAGCGCTGGATATGGGCGTTGATGATGGACACGACGTTCTGGTTCGGGATGAACGGCGCGATGGTACCCTCCAGCGTGACGATGCCGCGCGACACGCTGGTGATGGAAGACGGCAGCGTCACCTTGCACGACCGCGTGAGCATGAGGATGTCGTTCAGGAACGCCCCGATGTCGATATCGGCCACATCGCACGAGCCGTAATCGTTCAATAGCAGGTCGAGGTCAGCCAAAAAGCGCGTATGGTCGATAACCGAATTGTCCTTCGCGATGGCAAAGGACAATAGCGCATCCTTGAGCTCGGACGAGCTCTCCATGCCAACCGCCTGGATGATATTGCCGAATCCGGCGCGATCGCGCGGCGACAAACGACCCATGATGCCGAGGTCGATGTAGACGATCTTGCCGCTGCGAACGAGAAGGTTGCCCGGATGCGGGTCGGCATGGAAGAACCCGTGATCGAGGATCTGCGAGGCGTAGTTGTCGAGGATCTTCTCGCCGATCTCCTCGAGGTCGTAGCCCGCTTTCCGCAGACGGTCGGTCGCCAGGATGGGAATGCCGTCGATGTATTCCATGACCAGCACGTACTCGCCGCACAGCTCGGTATGCACTTTCGGGCAATCGATGAAGGCGACGCCCTTGTTCAGGCGCGCGAACTCCTCGAGGTTAGCGGCTTCGCGCTGGAAGTCCGTCTCCTCGAGGAACGTGGCCCACAGCTCTTCCACCACGTCGCGCAAGTCGAGCATCTGCTCGTCCTTCATGAAACGCGCAGCGTAGCGCGCCACCATGCGCATGATATCGATATCCTGGGCCATCGTGGTCTTCACGCCGGGGCGTTGGATCTTCACGGCCACGATCTCGCCCGTGACAAGGCGCGCCTTGTGGACCTGGGCCAGCGAGGCGCTTCCCAGCGGCGTGGGATCGATGGCGTCGAACACGTCGCCCTGCGCGTCGCCGTAGATGTCGTCGAGCGCCTCGAGGATGGCCTCGAACGGCAACGGGTCGCACTCCATCTGCAGCTTCGCCAGCTCGTCGCAGTACGCCTTCGGCAAAATCTCCGAGCGCGTAGACAGCGTTTGGCCGATCTTCACGAAGCTGGGGCCCAGGTCCTCCAGCATGGCGCGAAAGGCCTCGGGCGTGAAACCCTTCAGGAAGTGGTGCTTCCGCAGGATATCGGATATTTCCTTGAGGCGCCGCGTGCGCGTCTTCCGATTCAGATGGAACCGATCCTCGGGATCGACCTCCGAACCGGAGCTGAAAAAATAGCGCAGCAGCGTGTTCTCCGGCATGGACGGGCAGCTCGCAGCCGTGCGCTAGGCGCCCGGCGTTTGCGGCGCGGCAGCCGAAGCCGCCTCGTTGTCGACGGACACCGCGGAAGCGTCGCCCACTTCAGCCTCGGAAGCCGACTTCGCGTTCGCCTTCTCGGCGAACTCGGCAGCCTTGGCGACGAACGCCGCACGCTCCTCCGGCGTCATGGCGGCCATGCGAGCCTCCAGCACGTCGTAGCGCACGCTTGCAGCCACGTCTTCCGCCTTATGCTTCAATTCGGTGTTGATCTGCTTGCCCTGATCCACGGTGAGCTCGCCTTTGGAGATGAGCTGATCAACCAGATCCTTGGTTTTTTCGCCGGTTATGGCCATCGCGCCGATGCCGGCCAGGAAGATGTCTTTGAATCCGTCGCTGAGGGTAGCCATACGAGCCTCCTATGCTTGCGATTCACCGTCCGCGACGCGGACGGCCTCTGCATCCATGATGCACCAAATCGACGAAAAGGGCAATGCTCGCAACGCGAGCATGAGCGAAGCCGTCAAAGGAAGGTTGCCGCTTGTTCGCCTTGCGACCGCCCCGCCGAGGTCGGCGGGGCGGCAGGCTTCGACCGGAGTCGGCCGATCGTCAGCCGCGCGTCATATGCGGCGGCCTGCGTCCGATGTCGGAGCGATACAGCTCGCTCAGCAGCTGCGCAACGCTCGCCTCGCTCGTCGAGCTCCCGCCTTTCGCGACGCGATCTTCGTCGCGAGCGGACGCCTCGGCCATGCCGAGCTGCTTCATCAGATTCTTCGCTTCGTCATTGGACAAGGGTTTCGATGCCATCAGACATGCACGCTCCTCCCGTATGGCGACAAGCTGTCAAGGCAGTTGTTACTACCTTAGTACTATAAAGAAGGATCGCGGGATGACGGGCGAGCAACCAACAATCGGTTAGACGTGGCCAGACGAAAGGAGCGTTTCGCGGAAGCTTCGCTCACAGACGGCAGAAACGAAGCGGCGAGCGGAGACCGTCCGCTCGCCGTTCAGGATGCGAACAGGGGAACCGCATGCAGAAAAGACGCTTTAGGCCGCGCGCTCGGAAGCGAAAGACCGACGCTCGGAAGGCGCGAGGTGAGGCAGCTCCACTCCCGCCAGAGACGATTGAGCGCCGAACTCCGCGCCTTCGAACCACCCTTCCTCCAACGCGAGCGCATGCTCGGCCTGCGGTGCGGGCGAAGCCGCAGGCGCGCTTTGGCGACCCTCCACCCATGTGGCGGCTACGACGCTTGCCACGATGACCACGGCGCCAGCCATACCAGCCGCAGAAAGCGCTTCGCCCAGCAGCATGAACGAGAACGCCGCAGTGAACACGGGCTCGCCTGTGAGCAGCAGCGACACGGTGGAGGACGGCAACTCCGTCAGCGCCACGTTCTGCAGCATGAAGGTGAGGCAGGTGCTGAGCAGCGCCAGAAAGGCGATAGTGCCCCAGGCTACGGGCTGCACGGCCGCCACGTTCACGGGCGGCTCGAAAACTAGCGCGCACGCAAGAGCCACGACGAACGAGGCGACTATCTGCGTTCCCGCCACCGTGGTGGCGTCCAGCTGCTCCAAGCCGCGCTCGCCGAACACGAGCGCGCCAGCCAACGCCACGGAGGACAGCAGCGCGAGGATCTCGCCCAAGCCGAACGAAGGAGCTCCCCCGTTGCTGCACAAGAGGTAGAGCCCGACCACGACCGCCGCCTGGAACGGCAGGAAGGCCAACGGATAACGACGGCGGTTCACCAGACACGACAACAGCGGCGCGAACACCACGGGCAACGCCACGAGGAAGCCCACGTTGGTGGCCGTGGTCAAGTCGAGCGCTACATTGCAGGTGAGATACGCCAGCGCCATGCAAAGCGCTGCGGGCATCCAGGCGCCGATACGCGCGCCCTTTAGCTGGCGCACGATGCGCGGGCCGAAGAAGATCGCGAACACGAGCGCGGCCAAGCCGAACCTGATGGCGAGGCACCACATGGGCGTGATGCTCTCGTACGCCATCTTCGTGATAGCGTTACCCGATCCGAAGATAACGGTCTGCAGCACGACGCACGCGACATAGGGCCAGCGCTTGCTACGAGTTTTCACGGGGTGCCTCCTTTCGATCCGCAGCTTGCACGGCGCTCGGCAGCGCAAGACTCTCACGTCCCGCCCTCGCGGAACTTCACTGGATGATGTTCTAGGGTTGCTGGCACATGGTATGGGTTCTCCTGATAAAAGTAAAATGAGATTATCTTTTTAAGATTTTAAGAGTTTCTTGTTATTCCTTTTCAAGCTCCGTATAGTGACATACATCGAAGAACGGTGTGAAGATATTGTGAGCAAGAGAAGGAGCGATCTGTGGGCAACCAGAAATACGATGCGTTCCTAAAGGTGGCTGAAACGGGCAGTTTCAAACAGGCCGCCCACGACCTAGGATACACGCAAGCCGGCATCAGCTACCTCGTGAGCACGCTCGAACGAGAACTGGACGTGCCGCTGTTCGTGCGCGACTACGGCGGCGCGCACCTCACCTCGGACGGCGCCGATCTGCTTCCCTGGGTGCAGAACGTGTGCAACAGCGAGCGCCAGCTGGAGATGCGCCTCGCCGAGCTCAAGCACCTCGAAAGCGGCATCGTGCGCGTAGCGGCGTTCACGAGCACCGCCATCCAATGGTTCCCCGGTATCGCGAAGCGCTTCCTCGCACAGCATCCAGGCATCGACTTGCAGCTGATCTGCGTCGACGACGAAGATGCACTGGAAGAGGCCGTGTGGCGCGGCGACGCTGACTGCGGTTTCTTCGTCTACCCCATCAAGCACGACCTGCACGCCGTCCCGCTGCGGAAGGATCCGCTCCTCGTGGTGCTGCCGCCCGACCATCCTCTGGCCGACGCGCCGTTCGTGCCGCGCGAGGCACTGGCGGAAGAGCCGTACATCCGCCTGGAAAGCGGCACGTCGTCGGAAATGGAAACGTTGTTCCGAGCGAACGACGTGGAGCCCAACGTGCGGTTCACCATCGACAGCGACTATGCGGTGATGAGCATGGTCAGCGCGGGACTCGGATTCAGCGTGCTGGCCGACCTCATCCTGCGCGATGCGCCGTTTCCCCTGGCAGTCAAGCAGCCCGAAGTGGAAACAAGCCGCGAGATAGCCATAGCGCTGCGCTCGCTGGAAACAGCTTCAACGGCTACGCGCGCGTTCTTGGACGCAACGCAAGCCTGGATAGCCGATACGTACGAGGAGTGAAAGGACTGCCATCCTGAGCGAAGGCGGCAGGCTGTCATCCTGAGCAGCCAGATCAGGATGGCAACTTGCTAGCAGCCAAGCAGCGGCGGAACGTCCGTGCCGTGGGCGCACACGTAAGTAGGACGCTCCGCTTCAAGCACGATCTGAGGGAACATACCCCATAGCGCCGCCGCGGTGGCGCAGCCCGCGCCGCTTCCCGACTGCATGTCGAAGGGACTGTCGCCCACGTACAGGCACGTCTGAGGAGCCAGCCCCAGCCGTTCGCAGCCGTGCGCCACGGGACCGGGATGCGGCTTGTGCTCCGGCCAGTCGTCGGAGCCGATGAGGAAGTCGAAGTATCCGGTCAGGCCGAACAGGTCGAGGCCCCGCATGGCCACCTCGTGTCGTTTCGACGTGACCACGGCCAGCGGCAAACCCGCTTCCTTGAGGCGTTCGAGCATGGGCACGGTGCCGTCGAACAGCCTGATCATGTCGTCGTGCACCTCGGCGTTGTATTCCCGGTACACACGGCACAGCTCCTCGTGCACGGCCGAGTCATCCGTGAAATCCCACATCTGGGTGTTGAGGGGCTGTCCCACCTTGGCCATGAGACGCTCGTCGGGGATAGCCTCGCGCAGCACCGTGCGCGCCGTGTAGCGAAACGTGGCGAGCAGCAGATCGTGCGTGTCGAGCAAGGTCCCGTCCAGGTCGAACAGAACGGCTTGCATATCGTGTGATACCATACCATCCTTCATTTCCGTTATGCGATTCGCGCGAAGCGCGAACAAGAACTCGCAGGTTGGCGCAGTAAATCAGCGAGAGGCGCCCTGACGCCCGAGATCGCGGGGAGGGCGAGGGCGAAGCGTACTTCGGTACGCGAGTCCTCGACCTCGCCACGAGATCGGGTGCCAGGGCGCATCGCAGCGTCGGCCGGTTCCGCGTGCCGTCAGGCACGCGGAACACCCCTACTCGAACAGGCCGCCGAACAGGGACAGCTCGGAGCCCCAGACCTTGGCGTTGCGCTGGGAGAACGCCAGCGCGTCGGTGAGGGCCGCCAGCGGGATGTCGCGGCGAGCGCCCGTGCTGCGGCGCTTGATCTCCACCTTCTGCTCGGCCAGGCCGCGCTTGCCCACGATGACCTGCAGCGGCCAGCCGATGAGGTCGGCATCGGCGAACTTCACGCCGGCGCGCTCCTTGCGGTCGTCGATGACCACCTCGAGGCCCAGCTTCGCCAGGTCGCTCGCCAGCTTCTCGGCCGCAGGCTGCACCTCGTCGTCGCCCACCGTCAGCGGGATGACGCACACGTGCGCGGGCGCCACCGTGAGCGGCCACATGATGCCGTTCTCGTCGTTGTGCTGCTCCACGATGGCAGCCATGGTGCGCGAGATGCCCACGCCGTAGCAGCCCATGAGGAACAGCTGCTCGGAGCCGTCTTCCGCCATGAACGTGGCGCCCATGGCCTTCGAGTACTTGTCGCCCAGCTGGAACACCTGCGACACCTCGATGCCGCGCGCGCCTTCCAGCGGCAGCCCGCACGACGGGCAGCTGTCGCCCGGCTGCACGATGCACAGGTCGGCCCACTCGTCCACCTGGAAGTCCTCGCCCAGACGCGCGCCCACGTAGTGGTAGCCGTCCTCGTTGGCGCCCACGACCCACTTCGGCACGGCCTGCAGGCTGCGCGCCGCGATGACGTAGGCTTCCTCGGGCAAACCGACGGGGCCCATCGAGCCCTTGTGCAGGCCGAAGGCTTCCATGTCCTCGTCGGTGAGCAGCGTGAAGCCGCCGGCCACGCGCGCCGCCTTCAGCTCGTTGAGCTCGTGGTCGCCGGGAATGAACATGACCACCAGCTTGCCCTCGTCGTTCTTTCCGGACAGAGCCTTCACCGTGGAGGACTCGGGGATGTCCAAGAACGCGGCCAGTTCGGCGATGGTGTGCACGCCGGGCGTGGCGACCTTCTCCATCGGCACGTCGTAGACGGTGGGGCGCGCCAGGCAGTCGCCGGCTTCGGTGTTGGCCGCGTAACCGCAGGTGCAGTGCACGAGCTCGGCTTCGCCCGCTTCGGCGAGCGCCATGAACTCGCAGGTCACGCTGCCGCCGATCTGGCCGGGGTCGGCCTCGACGGGACGGTAGTCCATGCCCATGCGATCGCAGATGCGCCCGTACGCCTCGCTCATCTCGTCGTAGGTCTTCTGCAGCGACTCCTGGTCGGCGTGGAAGCTGTAGGCGTCCTTCATGATGAACTCGCGGCTGCGCAGAAGCCCGAAGCGCGGACGGATCTCGTCGCGGAACTTCACCTGGATCTGGTACAGCGACAGCGGCAGCTCCTTGTAGGAGCGCAGCTCGTTGCGCACGAGGGAGGTGATGAGCTCCTCGTGGGTGGGCCCGAGGCAGAACTCGCGGTCGTGACGGTCGACGAGGCGCATGAGCTCGGGGCCGTAGTCGTTCCAGCGGCCGCTCTCGTGCCACAGCTCGCCGGGCTGCAGCGCCGGCATCATGATCTCCTGCGCGCCGATGCCGTCCATCTCCTCGCGCACGATGTTCTCCACCTTGGCCAGCACGCGCTTGCCCAGCGGCAGGAAGGTGTACACGCCCGATGCCGTCTTGCGGATGAAGCCCGCGCGCAAAAGCAGCCTGTGGCTGGCGATCTCCGCGTCGGCGGGATCCTCCTTGAGCGTGGGCGCGTACAGCTGGCTCATGCGCATGATATTCACGTTCGTCATAGCTTTCCTATCTCCTCCATCAAAGCGTCCACGATGGCGCTCTCCTCCACCTTGCGGACGACGTTTCCCTTCGAGAACACCACGCCCGAACCGACCCCGCACGCTACGCCGATGTCGGCGTCGGCGGCTTCGCCCGGGCCGTTCACCACGCAGCCCATGACGGCCACCTTGAGCGGCTTGTCGAGGTTCGCGATGCGTCCCTCCACCTCGCGCGCCAGCCCGATGAGGTCCACCTGGCAACGGCCGCATGTGGGGCAGCTGATGAGCTCTGGAGCGCGTCGGCGCAGGTCGAGCGCTGAAAGCAGCGTCCAGCACGCGCGGATCTCCTGGACGGGGTCGTCTGTGAGCGAGATGCGCAGCGTGTCGCCGATGCCCTCTTCCAGCAGGATCCCCAAACCGCAGGCGCTTTTGATGGCGCCTTGGAAGGTGGTGCCGGCCTCGGTGACGCCGATATGCAGCGGCACATGAGGCAGCTCCTTGCTGAGCAGGCGGTACGTGCGCACGGTGGTCATCACGTCGTGAGCCTTCGCGCTGACCACGAGGTCATGGAAGCCGCGGCCCTCGCAGTAACGCACGTAGTCGGCGGCCGAGCGCGCCAGCTTCTCCGACTGCGAAAGGTCGTCGCGTGCGGCCAGCTCGTTGTCGAGCGAGCCCGCGTTCACCCCGATGCGGATGGGAATGCCCGCCTCGCCCGCCGCGTCCAGCACGGCATCGGTTTTGGCCAGCCCCCCGATGTTGCCGGGGTTGATGCGCAGCTTCGCCGCGCCGCGCTTGGCGGCTTCCACGGCGATTCGCGCATCGAAGTGGATGTCGGCGACCACCGGCAAAGGCGACCGCTCGCATACAGCCTGGAACACGTCGAGGCTTGAGCGGTGCGGGATGGCCATGCGCACGATCTCGCAGCCCGCTTGCGCGAGCGCGTCGATCTGCACGAGGTTCGCCGCGACGTCGGTCGCCGGGGCGTTCAGCATGGACTGCACGACGACGGGCGCGCCGCCGCCGAGCGGCACGGAGCCCACCGACACCCGGCGGGTAGCCTCGCTAGGTTTGGCATGCGTTGCCACAAGAGCCTCCCGTTCTCCATCCCCCACCGCGTGCAGGCGCGGTGCCGGAACAGCGTCTCAACAGCCCGCAGGCTGCACGCGCCCAAGCGCGTCGCCGGCTATTTTACCTCTGATTACCCGGTTTCCGGCCAAATGCACAGGGATTTCGCGGGCGGGCGCACGACAACGAATGCACGCGAGGGCGCGGGAGGGAAAACGAGCGAACGAGTCGCACGCGCCGACGCGCCATCGAACCACCCGAACCGCACTGGAGGGCGCGTGCAGCGAAAAACGCCCGAATCTCCCAAGTTCGCGAGTTATGCGCACCTCCGTCATCCCGGAACGACCGTTTCGGGCGCAGTCGAGCGTTTCCGCTCAAGAAAACGCCAGGTCAGAAGTTTTCTTTGACTTACTTCGGTCACGCAGTCCGGTTTCGAAGTGCACATAACTCGTGGACATGGTGCTTTTCGAGCGATTTCGATGACGGAAGCGCGCACAAGTCAAGGACTTGCGCGCCGACCGCAACGCCGAACGGTTCGCGAGCGCTGCGCACGCTGGCGCGGGCAGCGCGCTCTAACCGCCGAAACCCGCACCCGAGATGATGCGCTGGATATCCTGGTTTGCCATGAACAGGAAGAAACCGATGAACAGGATCATGCCGGCCGCGCTCAGGTAGTTGAGCGCGCGCATGGTCACGACCTTGCGCGAGATCTTCTGGAACACCTCGATGACGAAGCGGCCGCCGTCGAGCGGCGGGATGGGCAGCAGGTTCATAATGCCGAGCGACACCGAGATGGAAGCCACGAACGAGATGGCGCTCGCCAACCCCAGATCGACCGCCTGCTTCGACATGGCGGCGATCCCGATGACCGACGTCGAGTTCTGCACGACCTCGCCCGCCGTCCACGGATTGAACAGCCCCGCGATAAGCTGCACCACCATGCCGATGTACATGAAGCCCATCCGGATCGCATCGAGCGGGTTGACGTTGACGTGCCGGATGTCGCCCGCGCTGGTCTGAACGTCCACGCCGATGAGCGAGAACAACACGACGAACAGCAGGACCGCGAACAGCAGGTTCACGACCACGCCGGCCACGAGGATGACCGAGCGCTTCCAGAACGGCAGGCTGCGGTACTGCTGCTTGTACTCGCTTTCGAACAGCGCATGCGCGTCTTCCACCGGGCGCGCCTGCCCCAGCTCGTAAGCGACGGCTCCTGCGGCTACCTGCTTCTTGCTTGGCTTGACCACGGGGGCGCGGTACGTGTTGTACTTGTCTTGCTTGGTGGGGCCGGCGATGCTGCCCCATTCGACGAGCTCGTCGAGCGCTTCGTACGCCTCGTCGTCGGTGATGCCGCAGTCGCGGGCGATGTCTTCCATGTTCGCGGTTCCGCGACGGTAGAGCGCGGCCAGCACGGGCTCGAGGTGCGGGCTCATCTCGCCCGGCTCCATCCCACACACCTTCGCGTAGCCGCCCAGCAGAAACGGCGTGACGCCGAACTTCGTGCCCCATTTCGTGAAGCCGATGTTCGGCCCTGGAAGCCCCAGCATGAACTCGGTCACGCGCACGCCGAACGCACGCGCCGCCAGATAGTGACCGCCTTCGTGGATGAACACGAGAAAGCCCAAGATGAGCGTGGCGTAGACGATCATGAGAACAATATCCATGAACTCGGTTCCTTTCGGTCGCGAGGAATGCTTCTTTCGTGCTCTCATTATAAAGAGAAGGGCGAGCGGCACGGGCGCTGCGAACCGATGTGCGAAAAAACTACAAGGGCTGCGCGATGCGCGCACGATGCGAGAGCGTTTGCACGATTTGCGGAGGCTCGGCGGGCGTACGGCGCACACGGTCCGCAAGCCCGTCGCGCACGCACGCTGGGACCGCGTTGGATTCGTTGGCAAAGCGCGTGCAATCCGCGTTGGAAACAGGGGCACGCCACGTGGAAAACGCGTTGGAACCGCGTTGGATTCGCACCAGATCCGAGAGGAATTCCCGCTAGACCCACGCCAACAAAACGTAAGATGGCGTCGTTACAATGGAAGAGCGGGCCCGCGCAAACGAAACAACGAACCGGAGGAGCCTTTGGAGAGGATCGCCATGCCAGAAATCTGCACCTTTTACGGCATCAGAATCACAATCAATTGCGAGAAGAACGCTCCGCACCACAAGGCGCACTTCCATGCTTCCTACGGAGGCTTCGAGGCGGTATACTCGACGGAAGGAGAGCTGCTTGCGGGCAAGCTTCCTCCCCGCCAGACGAAACTCGTCATAGCATGGGCAGCGCTGCACAAGCCCGAACTTGACGACAATTGGTACCTTGCAAGCTCGAACGGAACCTGTTTTCGCATTGACCCGCTGATCTGAGGAGGGCGCAATGGAGTGGCATCTCGACAAGAAGATCATCGACTTCGGCTTCGACGACGAAGATACGATCGTCATCGACTGGAACGACGGCAGAAGAAGCGCGTTCGACCCGTATCCCTACATGAAGGGCGCCATGGAGAAGCTGCTGGACGAAGACTACCTGAAATTGGCGTACCTCACCGGTTACGGGCGAGGCATCGCGTGGCCCGGCAACCTGGACTTCGGCGTGCAGCTTCTCTACGAAGCGTCCGTTACCGACAACTCCGAAGCGCCCCTGCCGCCACGAGGCCCGCACATGCGATGGAGCCCCGAAGCGCTCATCGTCCGCCTTAAGTTTGCCGAGGACGGCAAGATCCTGGTCGATTGGAGCGACGGAACCGTCCGCGAGTTCGACGCATGGAACCATGCGAGCGACGACGACATCGAAAAGTTCGTCGATCCGACCTACCTTGCGCAAGCGCGCGTCACACCCGAGCGGGATGCCATCGTCTGGCCCGACGGCGAACGCTTCGATGCCAAAACGCTCTACGAGCGCTCGGCCGTCGTGGGCTTCGAACCCTCGGCGAAGCATCTCGCGCGGGGAGCCCTTCGCTAGCGCACGTTCCTGCGCGCTTCCGCTCGCGCCCAAGCGTCGAGCTCTTCCAGCTGGTCGAGGCTTTCCACGCGTTGGACGCCTTGGCGCTCGTGAGCGTCCATGACGGCCTCGACGCACGCGGCGATCCCCAGGTAGCTGCCCTCTTCAGCGAGGAAGGCGGCGACGGCCACCTCGTTCGCAGCGTTCATCACGCAGGGCAGCGTGCCGCCGCGCTCGCCGGCCGCGCGAGCCAGCGCCAGGCAACGGAACGTGTCGGTGTCGGGAGCGGCGAATTCGAGGGTACCCAGCTTCGTGAAGTCGAGCGGCTCGACCGGCGCGTCCCAGCGCTCAGGGTACGACAGCGCGAACTGGATGGGGATGCGCATGTCGGTGGTGCCCAGATGGGCCTTCACGCTGCCGTCCGAGTACTCCACCATGGAGTGGATGGCGCTCTGCGGCTGCACGACCACACTGATGCGATCGTAGGACATGGCGAACAGGTGGTGCGCCTCGATGACCTCGAGACCCTTGTTCATCAGCGTGGACGAGTCGATGGATATCTTCGCGCCCATGTTCCACGTGGGGTGCGCGAGCGCCTGAGCGGGCGTGATATCGGCCAGGTCGGCTCGCGTGCGGCCGCGGAACGGTCCGCCCGAAGCCGTCACCCACAAGCGCGACACCTCGCGCGGGTCTTCGCCCAGAAGGCACTGGTAGATGGCGCCGTGCTCGGAATCGATGGGCATGAGGCGCCCCGGCTCGGCGGCCATCGGCATGATGAGGTCGCCGCCCACCACGAGCGACTCCTTGTTCGCGAGCGCCAGCACCTTGTCAGCTGCGAGCGTCTCGTAGCTGGCGCGCAGGCCGGCCGCGCCCACCAGCGCGTTCACCACGATGTCGGCCTCGGGCAGGCGCACGAGGTCCACCACGGCGTCGGCACCGAACCCGAGCGACCCTTCGCCGCCCGCGTTGTGACGCGCCACGGCCTCGGCCAGCGACGACGGCGCGTTCGCCGGCTGCTGCGTGCCTCCGTGCGATCCGCTCAGGATGGCGTTTCGCAGCTCGTCGGCAATCGGCTGCTCAGCCAGGCGCTCGTCGCCCAC
>NZ_DBFEGU010000185.1:0-2314 GCF_048329335.1 Eggerthella sp.
GGGGGGCCGCGGGGCCCCGCCGCCGCCCTCCCCCTCTCCCGCGGAGAAGGCAGCCCGAGCATGTTACCCGCTTCCGGCCCCGGGCGCAAGGGGGCATTTTCGAAAAGCTCGGAAAAGCTCGCTCAGAACGGCCCGGGGCGAGAGGGCGTGCGGCGCGAGGAGGGCGCATCCCCGTGCCGGCGGCACGCTCCAGAAGGCGTGCGGGCGCCGTCTGGCCGACGATGCCGCGACCGTCCTGTTTTGGGCCGGGACGATCGCCCTCATTCCCTCATATACAGCAAAGCGGGACGACCGATGGTCGCCCCGCCTTCCGAGTTATGGTTGACGCTACACGTTACCGCAAGCCGCAGCTTACATCATGCCGCCCATGCCACCGCCGGCACCGGCCATAGCCGCCAGAGCCGCCGGATCCGGATCCTTCGGGATCTCGTTGATGGTGGCCTCGGTGATGAGGATGAGAGCCGCGACGGAGGCCGCAGACTGCAGAGCCGTGCGGGTGACCTTCACCGGGTCGTTGACGCCCATCTCGATCATGTTGCCGTACTCGCCGTTGGCGCAGTTCAGGCCTTCGCCCGTAGCCATGCCCTTGACGCGCTCGACTACGACGCTGCCCTCGAAGCCGGCGTTCTGCGCGATAGCGCGCATCGGAGCTTCGAGCGCCTTGCGGATGATGGCGACGCCGACCTCTTCGTCCTTGTCGGCCGCTTCCACCTTGTCGAGCGCGGGCAGAGCGCCCACCAGAGCCACGCCGCCGCCGGCGACGATGCCCTCTTCGACCGCCGCGCGGGTCGCCTGCAGGGCGTCCTCGATGCGGGACTTCTTCTCCTTGAGCTCGGACTCGGTCGCAGCGCCCACCTTGAGCACCGCCACGCCGCCGGACAGCTTCGCCAGGCGCTCCTGGAGCTTCTCGCGGTCGAAGTCGGAGTCGACGCGCTCGAGCTCGGCCTTGATCTGACCGATGCGATCGTCGATGGCCTTTTTGTCGCCGGCGCCGTCCACGATGAGGGCGGAGTCCTTCGTGACCTTGACCGTCTTGGCATGGCCCAGCATGTCGATGCGGGCGTCGGCCATGGTCATGCCGAAGTCCTTGTCGATGACCTGCGCGCCCGTGACGGCGGCGATGTCCTCGAGGATGCGCTTGCGGCGATCGCCGAAGCCGGGAGCCTTGATGGCGACGCAGTTGAACGTGCCGCGCAGCTTGTTCAGCAGGATGGTGGCCAGCGCTTCGCCCTCGACGTCCTCGGCAACGATGAACAGCGGACGACCGGACTTCATGATCTCCTCCAGCAGGGGCACCATGTCCTGGATGTTGGTGACCTTCTGGTCGGTGAGGAGGATGTAGGGATCGCTGAGGACGGCCTCCATCTTCTCCATGTCGGTGGCCATGTACGGCGAGATGTAGCCGCGCTCGTACTGCATGCCCTCGACGATGTCCATGTCGATGCCGAACGTCTGGCTCTCCTCGACGGAGATGGCGCCGTCCTTGCCCACGGCATCCATGGCCTCGGCGATCTTCTCGCCGATCTCGGCGTCGCCGGCGGAAATGGTGCCGACGTTCGCGATCTGCTCCTTGGTGGAGACGGGGGTGGCGTCGGCCTTGATGGCCTCGACCACGGCGTCGGTGGCCTTCTGGATGCCGCGACGGATGCCCAGGGCATCGGCGCCGGCGGTCACGTTGCGCAGGCCCTCGGACACGATGACGTCAGCCAGCAGCGTGGCCGTCGTGGTGCCGTCGCCGGCGACGTCGTTCGTCTTCACGGCCACTTCGCGAACCAGCTGGGCGCCCATGTTCTCGATGGGGTCCTCGAGCTCGACTTCCTTGGCCACGGTTACGCCGTCGTTCGTGATCAGCGGAGCACCGTAGGATTTCTCCAGCGCCACGTAACGGCCCTTGGGCCCGAGCGTCACCTTGACGGCGTCGGCCAGCTTGTTGACGCCGGCAGCAAGCGCGCTGCGCGCGTCGGCTTCGAACTTAATCTCTTTAGCCATATTGCTCATATCCTTTCAACCTGACGGCTTTTCGTGGCGGCCTCCTAGCCGCTCAGAACCCGGGAGCTTTCGCACACGGCCAATAAGGCCGCTTAGCTCAAGCACCCGGAACCTTCGTGGCTATGAGCCTCACCACGAAAACCCTGCTATTACCAACGTTGAATCAACCGGCGCCTTTTATGCAAACACAGCGTAGAGGTCGTCACCGCGGAGGATCAGCACGTCCTCGCCTTCGACGTTGATCTCGGTGCCGCCGAACTTGCCGTACACGACCTTGTCGCCGACCTTCACGGGAACGGGAACGAGGTTGCCGTCCTTGTCGAGC
>NZ_DBFEGU010000186.1:0-16039 GCF_048329335.1 Eggerthella sp.
GGGCAACGTGGCGCTCGTTCCCTTCTCCACTGCCGTGAGCATGGGGGAGAGCGGCACGATCACCTCTTTCTACGCGAAAGCGCGCGGCGAGGACGCCATCGAGGCGGCGAAAGGGGAGATAGGCTCGTACCTCACGGGCACGGTGCATATTCCCCCCGGACGTTTCGACATCATCTCCCAGGACGAGATGCTGCGGGCCGGCAACGAGATCGACGGCACCATGACTTTGCTGTTGGCGGGCATCGCGGGCATATCGCTTGTGGTTGCGGGCATCGGCGTGATGAACGTGATGCTGGTGTCGGTGACCGAGCGCACCCGCGAAATCGGCATCAAGAAAGCTCTGGGCGCGCGCCGCTTCGACATCCTCGTGCAGTTTCTGCTCGAAGCCCTCGTGCTCAGCATTATCGGAGGCGTTCTGGGCATCGCGGCGGGCATCGCGCTGGGACTGCTCATGGGCACCGTGGGGCTGGCGTTCGTGGTGTCGTGGGGCGTGGTGGCGGTTGCCGTTGCAGCAGCTACGGCCATCGGCCTGGTGTTCGGCATCTTCCCCGCCTACCGGGCGTCCCGCAAGAACCCCATCGAGGCTTTGCGCACCGAATAAGCTGCGCCGCCCGATCGCTTACAAGTCGCCGCGCCTCGCAAGAACGGTCAGTTTCCCAATGCATGCAAATACTTCCTACAGCACCGGTGAAGAAGGCGTGGAAAAAGAAATATTGTCGCAATTTCTTTTACCTTCGATTACATTGTGCTATCATATCCGTCGCTGCTTGAAGCAGTACATCGGGTTGTGGCTCAGCTTGGTAGAGCGCTGCGTTCGGGACGCAGAGGCCGCAGGTTCAAATCCTGTCAACCCGACCAGAAATTGCAGGTCAGCCGTTCGCGGCTGACCTTTTTCTTTTCCCGTGTGGGTTCAATCGGAACATAAACGGCTCCGGGCAGAAAACCCTCACTTCGCATCGCACGGTCAGCACGCCTTCGGCGCTTCGCTTGAGCTCTTCTGACCAACGTTGTCTTTGGCTCCCGTCGATACCCAAACATACAGGTTTTGTTCTCGGCTCGTGTTATTCTTAGGGTCGATCATTCATCCGATCGGGTTTTTCGGGTCTCCAGAAGTTGCCCTGATGCCTGCGATCGAAGGATTAGCTATGAAACGAGTTTCGGTACCCTTTCTAATCGGCGCGATGCTCTTCACGGTGATCGGCTTGTATGGTTGCGCTTCGGATGGCGAGCGGGTTGCGCCCGTCGACGCCTCTATCGGCATCATCGAAACGCGAGGGACGGATGAAACGAGCAGGATCGTCTTCTACGATGGGGAGTTGAACGAGGTGGCGCAGCTTTCGCTGCGCTATGCGAACTTGGGTGACGTTTTTCACAATCCCCTGGTTTACCAGGGCAGTCTTTTTGTTATTCCCCAAGGAAGGTCTAAGGTTAGAGACGGCGAGGCCGTCCTTCAGGTCGATGTAGCTTCCCTTGCATCCAAAACACACGCTATCGGTCGATCGGGCATGAATGATGTGGCCGTGAACGATGAGTACGTCTTCACCTGCGATTCGTCTTGTATAAACCGCTGCCGAATCGACAACGGGGACGTGTCGAAGATAGCTATCGAGGGGGTTTATGTATCGAAAATCGTTTGGTGCGAAGACAGTCTGTATGCTTTCGCATTGTCTCTCGATGACGACTCTTCGATGATTTATTGCTACGACGAAGACTTGGCCCTCAAAGAATCAATCGATTGCAGCACCTATGATTCGAACGCCTATAGGGTTGCGGACGCCTACCGGGCGGTTGTGCATGAAGGCAAAATCTATTTCTGCAGCGTTGGCCTTGTGGAAAGACAGATTGGCGTACTCGACACCGGAGGCAACACGTTGAGCTTCATTCCATTGAGCAAGGGCGGTCCTTCAAGCGTGGCTATCGCGGACGGCAAGCTTTACATTGCCCACTACAATGTCGTTCAAGGTCAAGACGATAGCGCGCTGAGCATCGTGGATCTAGAGACGGGGGCTATCGAAGAGCATGCTTTCGAGCACGAAGCGATGCAAATGGTTGTGACTGAAGGGTCGATATACGTGCTCGGAGATTGGGCGATATACCAATACGATGCCGAAAGCGTAGAGCTCATCGGAAGCAAGCCGATTGATAAAATGCCCGGTAGTTATAGCTATCTTTCGGGGCTGTTCTCTGCGAAGTAGGGCCTCGATACTCAAGATTTCTGCATAGGGTCGGTGGTCTCCGACCGAATAGCGGTTTCAAAACGGGGTTCAAAATGGATTCAATTGGTTGATGACCGCGTCTCGTCCGGTTGGCTGTGCTCTACGGCAAAGGCTTCTCGCCATGGCGAAGGCGGGGCGGGCATATCAGTGGAGAAGGCGTGGAAAGGGGATTATCGCTGCATTTTCTTTTACCTTCTGTAACATTGTGCTATCATAACCGTCGCTGCGAAAGCAGTTATTTGGTTGCTAAAGGGGATGGGGAACATCCCTTTTTTGCATAGGCATGTGACCCTGGCTGCGTCAGGGGGAGCGAGGTCGCAGAAGCGCTTCGCACGAGCAATTTGGAGGAACGTATGAAAATCCTGGGAATGGGAATGCCTGAGCTTCTCATCATTCTCGCGGTAATCCTGCTCATCTTCGGGCCGAAGAACCTCCCGAAGCTCGGCGGCGCCATCGGCAAGACCGTCAAGAACCTGCGCGAAGGCATGGGCGGCGGCGATAAGAACATCGTCGAGGCCGATGACGAGGAAGAAGTGATCGAAGAGGTCGAGGAGCCCGTCAAGAAGACGACCGCGGCCAAGAAGACCACCACCGCGGCTAAGAAGAAAGCCGAGTAGTTTTACATTCGTCTGGTTCGCGGTATGTGCAGTCGCTCGGCGCTCTGCACATACCGCTTTTTTCATATCAGGTACCGGTAGCACGCTTGCGGACGAGCGTGCATGTTTTTGTAAATGGACAGGTGAGCATTCATGGCAGACGGCAATTTCATTCTCACGCAAGAAGGCAAGGACAAGCTCGAGGAAGAACTCCACTTCCTGGAAACCGAGAAACGCGCCGAGATCGGCGAGCGCATCAAGGTGGCGCGCGAGTTCGGCGACATCTCGGAGAACTCCGAGTACGACGACGCCAAGAACGAGCAGGGCATGATGGAGGCGCGTATTGCCGAGATCAGCCGCATCCTGTCCGAGGCGACGGTGGTCAACACCCCGAAGCGCTCGAACAGCGTGCACATCGGCTCGACGGTGACGGTCGACATGGGTGGGCGCGAGCGCGTGTTCACTATCGTGGGCGGCGCCGAGAGCGATGCCGCCGCCGGCAAGATCTCCAACGAGTCCCCGGTGGGTTCGGTGCTGCTGGGCCACAAGAAGGGCGACGTGGTGGAGACCACGGGTCCCACCGGCCGCAAGATCACCATGACCATTCTCAAGCTGGAACACTAGTGAGTTGCGCCGTTCTGCGAACGGCGCAACTTGCCGACGCTGCGAGACGCCCTTGCACCCGATCTCGCGGCGAGGCCGAGGGACTCGCGTACCGAAGTATCCCCTACGGGGACTTCCTTCGGGGCGCGCTTCGCCCTCGCCCTCCCCACGATCTCGGGCACCAGGGCGCCTCTCGCTGACTTACTACGCCAACCCGTGATTTCGAGGACAATCAATGAGCGATACCATCGACACCACCGAGCAGATCATCGAAGACGACCCCATCGCCGTGCGCCGCGCTAAGCGCGAGGCGCTGATGGCAGCGGGCAAGGACCCGTACGGCCATGCGTTCGCGTACTCGCACCACCTGGCCGACCTGGCCGAACAGTACGCCGACCTCGAGGACGGCGCGTCCACCGAGGACGAGGTGAAGGTCGCCGGCCGCGTCATGGCG
Source organism: Eggerthella sp. (assembly GCF_048329335.1). Taxonomy (NCBI): domain Bacteria; kingdom Bacillati; phylum Actinomycetota; class Coriobacteriia; order Eggerthellales; family Eggerthellaceae; genus Eggerthella; species Eggerthella sp. Next base: position 3,870 of record NZ_DBFEGU010000186.1, read on the forward strand.
AAGCGCGATCAGGGCAAGCTGGCTTTCCTCGAGCTGCGCGACTCCACGGGCGACATGCAGCTGTTCTGCCGCATCAACGCGCTGGGCGAGGACGCGTTCGCCGAGCTCAAGGACCTGGACGTGGGCGACTGGATCGGCGTCGAGGGCACGATGATGCGCACGAAGCGCGGGCAGCTGTCCGTGTCCGTGGCATCGTTCGAGCTGCTCAGCAAGTCGCTGCGCCCCCTGCCGGAGAAGTTCCACGGTTTGGCCGACAAGGAGACGCGCTATCGCCAGCGCTATGTCGACCTCGTCATGAACCGCGAGGTGCGCGACACGTTCGAGAAGCGCTTCAAGGTGGTTTCCGCCATCCGCCGCTACATGGAGGATCACGGCTACTACGAGGTGGAGACGCCCATCCTGCACCCCATCCTCGGCGGCGCGAACGCGCGTCCCTTCGTCACGCATCACAACGCGCTGGACAAGGACTTCTACCTGCGCATCGCCACCGAGCTGCATCTCAAGCGCTTGCTGGTGGGCGGCTTCGAGAAGGTGTTCGAGATCGGGCGCCAGTTCCGCAACGAGGGCATGGATCCGTATCATAACCCCGAGTTCACCACCATGGAGTTCTACCAGGCGTTCAGCGACCTCGAAGGCATGATGGAGCTCACGCAGGGCGTCATCCAGGCGGCGGCGCTTGCCTCGTGCGGCACGCTGCAGGTGGAGTATCAGGGCCATCAGGTGGATCTCAGCGGATCGTGGCGCCGCGCCACCATGATCGAGCTGGCCAGCGAAGGAGCCGGCGAGGATGTCAGCTTCCAGCGCACGCGCGACGAGCTGGTGGATATCCTCGAGCGCAACGGCGGCCACGCCGAAGCTGCATGGGGCAAGGGCAAGCTCATCGCCGAGATCTTCGAGGCCGTGGCCGAGGAGAAGCTCATCCAGCCCACCTTCGTCACCGAGCATCCCATCGAGGTGTCGCCGCTGGCCAAGAAGCTGGCGGGCGATCCGAACCTGACAGAGCGCTTCGAGCTGTTCATCTGCGGCCACGAGTACGCCAACGCCTTCGGCGAGCTGAACGATCCGGTCGACCAGGCCGAGCGCTTCCGCGCGCAGGTGGAGGCGAAGGACCTCGGCGACGACGAGGCCATGGGCTACGACGACGACTACGTGCGCGCCCTCGAGTACGGCATGCCCCCGGCGGGCGGCTGCGGCATCGGCATCGACCGTCTGGTCATGCTGCTCACCGACGCCCCGTCCATCCGCGACGTGCTGCTGTTCCCCCACATGAGGGACGAGGCTCCGGCCGGCGGGCGTCCGCGCGCTGCCGCGCCTGCCGCTGCGGCTCCCGCAGTTGCCGAGGCGCCCATCGACTTCTCGAAGGTGGTCGTCGAGCCCCTGTTCCAGGACGAGGTCGACTTCGACACGTTCAGCAAGTCCGATTTTCGTGCCGTGAAGGTGAAGGAGTGCGTTGCCGTTCCCAAGAGCAAGAAGCTGCTGCAGTTCACGCTCGACGACGGCACGGGCTCCGATCGCGTCATCCTGTCCGGCATCCACGCCTATTACGAGCCGGAAGAGCTGGTGGGCCGCACGCTCATCGCCATCACGAACCTGCCGCCGCGCAAGATGATGGGCGTGGAATCGTGCGGCATGCTGCTGTCGGCCATCCATGAGGAGGAAGGCGAAGAGCGCCTGAACCTCCTGATGGTTGACGACCGCATCCCCGCCGGCGCCAAGCTGTACTAAAGCGCCGCCGCATAATCGCTTCCGAAAGGCCGCTTGCGCATATGCCGCGCAAGCGGCCTTTCCGCGGTTCGGAGGCCTGCGCTGCGCCGCACGTCGTCGCGCTTGCACGCGTCTCCGAGCTTTCATCGCTCGCGCACGTTTCGGGTCTTTGTCAGAAGCGAGCACGTTTGGAGGCATAGTGGGGCAGGGGCTCATGCGGGCGGCGGACATGGTAGGATGGATAGCGGGCCGTCCGTCGGCGCTTGTGGAGCAGCCGTGTGCGGTCATATGCGGTATTGGCACTCTCAATACAAGAGTGCTAAGATGGCACGGAACCATACGATAGACTCTGCGAGAATAGAGGCTAGCATGTCATTCGAGAAATTCACCGACAAAGCGCGCAAGGTGCTCGTCCTGGCTCAGGACGAGGCTCGCTCGCTTCATCAGCCCTACGTGGGCACCGAGCATATCCTGCTCGGCCTCATACAGGAGAAGGACGGTCTGGCCGCCCAGGCCCTCGATCGTCTCAACGTGAAGTACGATGCCGTCGTGCAGGCCATCCGCCAGGTGGTGGCCATCGACGAGGACACCGACGTGTCGGGGCATCTGTCCTTCACGCCCCGCGTCAAGCGCGTGCTGGAGAACAGCCTGCGCGAGGCCATGCAAATGGGGCAATCGTACATCTCCACCGAGCATCTGCTGCTGGGCATCGTCCGCGAGGGCGACGGCACCGCGCTCGAAGTGCTCACGCGTCTCGGCGTGTCGGGCGACGACGTGCGCAGCGCGCTGAACGACCTGGTGGGGCAGAGCCCCGTCTACGCCGGGCGCAACCCGTTCGATCCGAACGGCAACACGTCCGACAGCGTGCTGAAGGAGTTCGGCACCGACCTCACGCAGAAGGCGCGCGACGGCAAGCTGGACCCGGTTATCGGCCGCGCCGGCGAGATCGAGCGCGTCATGCAGGTGCTCAGCCGACGCCAGAAGAACAACCCGCTGCTCATCGGCGAGCCGGGCGTGGGCAAGACCGCCGTGGCCGAGGGCCTGGCGCAGCTCATCGTGTCGAACCAGGTACCCGACATCCTGCGCGGCAAGCGCCTGTTCACGCTCGACGTGAGCGCGCTCGTGGCCGGGTCGAAGTACCGCGGCGAGTTCGAGGAGCGCCTGAAGAAGTGCATCAAGGAGGTGATGGACGTGGGCGATATCATCCTGTTCATCGACGAGATGCACACGCTCATCGGCGCGGGTTCGGCCGAGGGTTCCATTGACGCCGCCGCCATCTTGAAGCCTCCGCTGTCCCGCGGCGAGATCCAGGTGATCGGCGCCACCACCATCGACGAGTACCGCAAGCATCTCGAGAAGGACTCCGCGCTCGAGCGGCGCTTCCAGCCCATCACCGTGGGCGAGCCGAACGAGGAGCAGGCCATGCGCATCATGGAGGGTCTGCGCGACCGCTACGAGGCGCATCATCAGGTGCACTTCACCGACGAGGCGCTGCAGGCGGCCGTGAACCTATCGAACCGCTACATCCAGGATCGCTTTCTGCCCGACAAGGCCATCGACGTGCTGGACGAGGCGGGAGCGCGCATGCGCATCCGCAACATGACGCTGCCGAAGGAGCTGCGCGAGCTCGATGACGAGCTGCGCACTATTCGCGGCGAAAAGGATTCGGCCATCGCTTCCCAAGATTTCGAGCGCGCCGCTCAGCTGCGCGACCAGGAGTCCGAGCTCAAGGCCAAGCGCATCGAAGCCGAGAAGAAGTGGGAAGAGGACGCCCAGAAGTCCGTGCATCAGGTGACGGTGGAGGACATCGCCGACGTGGTGTCCATGACCACGGGCGTGCCCGTTTCGAACCTCACCGAGGCCGAGACCGAGAAGCTGCTGCGCATGGAAGCCGTGCTGCACGAGCGCGTCGTCGGTCAGGAAGAGGCCGTCACGGCGCTGTCGAAGGCCATCCGCCGCTCGCGCAGCGGCCTGAAAGACCCGAAGCGCCCCGCGGGTTCGTTCATCTTCTTGGGTCCCTCGGGCGTGGGCAAGACCGAGCTTTCGAAGGCGCTTGCCGAGTTCCTGTTCAACTCCGAGGACGCGCTTCTGTCCTTCGACATGTCTGAGTACATGGAGAAGCACAGCGTGAGCCGTCTCGTGGGCTCGCCTCCGGGCTACGTGGGCTTCGACGAGGGCGGCCAGCTGACGAAGGCCGTGCGCCAGCGCCCCTACTCGGTGGTGCTGTTCGATGAGATCGAGAAGGCGCACCCCGACGTGTTCAACATCCTGCTCCAGATCTTGGAGGAGGGCCGCTTGACCGACGCGCAGGGCCGCACCGTGGACTTCCGCAACGCCGTCATCATCATGACGTCGAACGTGGGCGCCCGCGAGATCGCGCAGCCCACCACGCTGGGCTTCTCCACCGAGGAGCACGCGGGGCTGTCCGACAAGGAGATCAAGAGCCGCGTCATGGCCGAGATGAAGAAGCTGTTCAGGCCCGAGTTCCTGAACCGCATCGACGAGATCATCGTGTTCAAGTCCCTGAACGACGAGCAGATTTCCGAGATCGTCAAGCTCATGGTGGCCGATTTGCGCGAGCGCATGATCGAGCAGAACATGTCCATCAACCTCACCGAGGCGGCGTGCAAGCTCATCGCCAAGGAAGGCACGGACGCCACGTTCGGCGCGCGTCCGCTGCGCCGCGCCATCCAGCGCTTGCTGGAGGATCCGCTGTCCGAGCAGATCCTCGAAGGCACGTGGACGAGCGGCTCGGTCATCGACGTGGACGCGGTGGACGGCGAGCTGGTGTTCACCGTCGGATCGGGCTCCATCCCGGCGCCCCGCAAGCGTGACAGCATCGCGCGGGAAGCGGAGCTGTTGCTGACGAATTACGATCTGGGCCATGCCGGCGTCAGTTCCGGCGGCTCGTTCTCGGGCGGCGCGGCCGACTAAGCTTCGCCTCTTAAGCGCCCCTGCTCCTCGGCTTGAAATTCGAAGCCCGAGGAGCAGGGGTTTCTTGTGTTCTGCGCTTGCATTTGTCGTATACTAGGCACGTCGCAAGCCGACCGCGGAGCGGCCGCTTTCACGTGCAAGGCGGCCGAGGTGCACTGCGGGAAGTGCAGCGGATCAACTCGATTCCAGGAGGTTCCATGTTCGGAGACAACCTCGATCGCATCGTGAAAAGCATCGAGAAGAACTACGAGGCCGACGAGATATTCTTCACGAAGCCCGGCCGGCGGTTTCCCAGCCGCCTGGCCGTGAAAAGCGTGATCAAGGACTTGCGTCGGGTGCTGTTCCCGGGCTATTTCGGCGACGAGATGCTGACGCCGTTCACCAGTCCGGAGTACTTCATCGGCGAGACGCTCATACAGATCGAACGCGTGCTGCGCGAGCAGATCGTGCTCGCCATGACGTACACCTCGGACGATCGCGATGCTGCGGAGGTCGACCCGGCGCGCTACCTGTGCGGCGGCACCACGCCCGAGCATATCTGCGAGCGCGCCTCGGAAGTGTGCACGGTGTTCTTCGACGAGCTTCCCAGCATCCAGCGGGTGCTGCTCACCGACGTGCAGGCGCTGTACGACGGCGATCCGGCGGCCGGGTCGAAGGAGGAGGTCATCTTCTCGTATCCGGGTCTGTACGCGATCTACGTGTACCGCATCGCGCACGTGCTGTACGAGCAGAACGTGCCCATCATCCCGCGCATCATGACCGAGCTGGCGCACAGCGGCACGGGCATCGACATCGGCGCCGGCGCCCAGATCGGCGAGTACTTCTTCATCGACCACGGCACGGGCGTGGTCATCGGCGAGACCACCGTCATCGGCGACCATGTGAAGCTGTACCAGGGCGTCACGCTGGGCGCGCTGTCCACGCGCGGCGGGCAGCGGCTTGCCGGGGTGAAGCGCCATCCCACGATCGAGGACAACGTGACGATCTATTCCAACGCTTCGGTTCTGGGCGGGGAAACCGTGGTGGGCGCCGGTTCGGTCGTCGCAGGATCCACGTTCGTCACCTCTTCGGTTCCCCCCAATTCCCGCGTGTCGCTGAAGGCGCAGGAGATCACCGTGCGCCAGCCGGGCGAGCGTGACTAGGCGCTTCGATCGGCAAGCGAGGGAAATGGAGCGGTGGCAAGAACGATGCAAGGCGGAGAGGAAAACCTTATGACGCAGACAATCGACCCGGTGTTCTCGTCCGCGGTGCTCAGCGCCCCTGAGCTCGCGCTGAACGACCTCGACTTCGACGCGCTGTCGCAGGCGATGGGAGGGCTCAAGGGCGAGGTCGACAAGAACCCGCAGACGGCCGCCATCATCCTGGCGGGCGGCACGGGGGAGCGGTTCGGCAAGGAAGGCGGCAAGCAGCTCGTGGAGATCGCGGGCAAGCCCATCCTCACCTGGTCGGCCGAGGCGTTCGACGCCGTGGGCGACATCGGGCTCATCGTCATCGTGTGTCCCGAGGACCGCTGCAGCGAGTACCTCAAGCGCGCCATCGACCCGTTCCCGTTCGTCACGCCCATCGTGGTGGCGCCGTCGGGCCCCAGCCGCCAGGAATCGGCGTTCTCGGGGCTGGAGTTCGTGCCGGACGACTACGAGTACGTCATCCTGCACGACGGCGCCCGCCCGCTCATCAGCCCCGACCTCATCGCGCACACCATCGCCACGCTCAAGGGCAACATCGACTGCGACGGCGCCGTGGTGGCGCATCCGGCCGTCGACACCCTGAAAGTGGTGGAGAACGGCGTGATCGTGGGCACGCCCGACCGCCGCGTGTTCTGGAACGCGCAGACGCCCCAGGTGTTCCGCGCCGGCATCTACCGCCGCGCGCACGCCTCGGCGCTGTCGGACGGCTTCATGGGCACCGACGATTCGTCGCTCATCGAGAGGTTGGGCGGGCGCGTGCTGGTAGTGGAAGGGAAGCGCGACAACATCAAGCTGACCGTCCCCGAAGACTACCTCATGCTGGCCGCTGCGGTGCGTACCATGTACATGAAGGGGGCGGAAGAATGATCATCCGCGGAGGCCTTGGCGACAGTGCCCAGTCGCTCAGACAGTCCTGCTCGCACGAAACGCCCGCTGGGCGTTTCGGCTCGTGCGGAACTCGCTTGGTGGGCACCGTCGTCAAGGCCGCGCATGTCGTTATCGGAGGAACCGAATGATGCAACCTGTTGTTTTCGATCCTGCCGGGTTGCGTGTTGGGCAGGGGTACGATGTGCATGCGTTCGCCGAGGGGCGCAAGCTTATCTTGGGCGGGGTGGACATCCCTCATGTGCGCGGCCTCTTGGGGCATTCCGATGCCGACGTGCTGGCGCATGCTATCTCCGATGCGCTGTTGGGAGGCATCCGCGGCGGGGACATCGGCAAGCTGTTCCCCGACACCGATCCGGCCTACAAGGACGCCGATTCGCTGAAGCTGCTGGCCGCCGTGGCCGACAAGGTGCGCGCGGAGGGCTACGATATCCTCGACGTCGACTCCGTCATCGCCGCGCAGGCGCCGAAGCTCTCGCCGTACCGCGAGGCGATGCGCGAGAATCTGGCCGCCGCCATGGGCATCGCGGTGGAGAACGTGGGCGTGAAGGCCACCACCACCGAGCACCTGGGGTTCGAAGGCCGCGAGGAGGGCATCTCGGCGACCGCCGTCTGCATATTGTTCCGCCGTTCTGACGAACAGCGGAACTAGCCGACGCTGCGGGCTTTGGTAGCGCCTCGGCTTGGCGCTCCAAGCCCTCCTCGCGTGCATGCGCACGCTTCGTCGGCCTTTCACGCCAATCCGAAACGCTACGAAAGCCCTCGCTGACTTTGGTGGACAGGCGGGCTCCGTAACCTTCCTGTGCTACAATTTACGGTCGAAACTCATCGTCGCGCGAGCGCGGCGCAAGGGCAAGGCAGGATGCGAGGACGCCATGATCAGACTCTACAATACGAAGACCCGCACGAAGGTCGACTTCGAGACGCTCGAGCGCGGCAAGGTGGGCATGTACGTGTGCGGACCTACCGTGTACAACTACATTCACATCGGCAACGCCCGCACGTTCATCAGCTTCGACGTGATCCGCCGTTACCTTATGTGGCGCGGCTTCGACGTGACGTTCGTGCAGAACGTCACCGACGTGGACGACAAGATCATCGGCAAGTCACTTGAGGAAGGCCGCAGCGCTGCCGAGGTGGCCGCCGAGTACACCGAGGCGTTCATCGAGGACATGCGCGCGGCCGGCGTGCTGGATCCCGACATCCGCCCGAAGGCCACCGAGGAGATCCCCGCAATGATAGAGCTCATCCAAGAGCTCATCGACGGAGGCCACGCTTACGATGCCGACGGCGACGTGTACTTCAACGTGCGTTCGTTCCCGGCTTACGGCGAGCTGTCGGGCCGCAACGTGGACGAGATGGAGAGCGGCCACCGCGAGCTGCGCGCCGACGGCAAGGGAGTGGAGGATCGCAAGCGCGATCCGCTGGACTTCGCGCTGTGGAAGGCCGCCAAGCCCGGCGAGCCGGCTTGGGAGTCTCCCTGGGGCATGGGCCGTCCCGGCTGGCACATCGAGTGCTCGGCCATGTCGCGCAAGTACCTGGGGCTGCCCTTCGACATCCACGGGGGCGGCGCCGACCTCGTGTTCCCGCACCACGAGAACGAGCGCGCGCAGAGCGAGGCCGCGTGCGGCTGCACGTTCGCGAACTACTGGATGCACGGCGGCATGCTGCAGATCAACTCCGAGAAGATGAGCAAGTCGCTGGGCAACTTCAAGCTGCTGCGCGACGTGCTGAAGGTCACCGATCCGAAGGTGCTGCGCTTCCTTATGCTGCAGACGCACTACCGCAGCCCGCTCGACTTCTCCGACGAGCGCCTGGCCGAGGCGGGCGCGGCGCTGTGCCGTATCGAGAACGCGGTGAAGAACCTCGATTGGCAGCTGCAGAACGCCCAGGACATTCCCTCGCCGCTGGACACGCGCGAGCTGATGAAGCGTACGAAGGAGGCGAAGCTGGCGTTCATCCTGGCCATGGACGACGACTTCAACACCTGCAAGGCGCTGGGCGAGGTGTTCGACTTCGTGGCCGCGGTGAACGCGCAGACGGCCGACAAGACCATCTCGCTGTCCGACGTGCCGCCCGTGCGCGATGCCCGCGGCGTCATCGTGGAGCTCATGGGCGTGTTCGGCATCGACGTGGAGGCCGCATCCGCCTCGTGCGCCGCAGGAGGGTACCCGCCCGAGGTCGTAGGGTTGGCGGCCGATATCGCGGGCTACGAAGGCGCGGATGCCGCCGAGGCCGTGGACGCCCTGCTGGCGGCCCGTGCCGACGCCCGCGCCGCGAAGGATTGGAGCCGTGCCGACGCCGTCCGCGACGGCCTGTGCGGTTTGGGCTTCGTGATCGAGGACACTCCGCAGGGCGCGCGCGTGACCTACGAGGGGTAAGGCGAGCGTTATCCCGAGTGGAACATTCTCGAAGGGCGGCCGCGTTGGCCGCCCTTCGTCGTCGTGCACGGATTCTCTTCCCTATGTGCAGCAAAATCGAGTTTTTGGCAGGAGAAGCGTCTTTCTCCGAATCGTTTCGAGGTGAAACCCCAGATCGCGTTTTTTCGGCATTCGCAAATCAACAGTGCGAAGCGGGTTCGCACTGCCAAAAACCCGATTCTGCTGCACATAGCGCCTGCGGAACGTGCAATCGCTCGCCGTCGGGGTTCCCTTGCGCGCTCATGTCCAGGATGGGAATGCGATAGGGTGCGAAAGACTCGGGAATGTGCCGCAGGGCTCGGAGATGCGGAGGATTGCCAGGTAGGGGCGTTGTCCCGCCCGAAGCGAGGGGTTTCGGTGGTCGCCGGCTCGCGGGTTCGCCGATGCGCTACAATACGGCGCATGCGAACTCAATCGACAAGGACTCCCGAGCTCCTCGCGCCCGCGGGCGGGCTTGCGCAGCTGGAGGCCGCGCTGCGCTTCGGTGCGGACGCCGTGTACCTGGCCGCCGATCGGTTCGGGCTGCGGCAGCGCGCGGCGAACTTCGCGCTGGACGACGTTCCCGCTGCGGCAGCTCTCGTGCACGATGCGGGCGCGAAGGCGTACGTGACGCTGAACGCCCTCATGGACGCCGACGACCTCAAGGCGCTTCCCGCGTACCTCGAAGCGCTTGCCGCGGCCGGCATCGACGCGTTCATCGTGAGCGACCTGGGCGCGCTGCGCCTGGCTCAGCGGTACGCGCCGAACGTCGAGCTGCACGTGAGTACCCAGGCCTCGGTGTGCAACGCCGAGGCGGCGCGCGTATGGCACGAGCTGGGCGCGAGCCGCGTGGTGTGCGCGCGGGAGATGAGCGTGGAGGACATCGCGCGACTGCGCGCCGGCGCCCCGCGCGAGCTGGAGCTGGAGGCGTTCGTGCACGGCGCCATGTGCATGGCCGTGTCGGGCCGCTGCCTGATCAGCGCCGCGCTCACCGGCCGCTCCGGCAACAAGGGCCATTGCACCCAGCCGTGCCGGTGGAGCTACGCGCTGGTGGAGGAGCAGCGTCCCGGCGAGTTCTTTCCCGTGGAGGAGGACGTGCGCGGAACCTATGTCATGAACGCGCAGGACCTCAACATGCTGGCGCACCTTGACGACTTGGCCGCGGCCGGCATCGACTCGTTCAAGATCGAAGGCCGCAACAAGAAGGCGTTCTACGTGGCTTCGGTGGTGCGCGCTTACCGGCTGGCCCTGGACGGCGTTCCCTCCTCCGAGCTGGCCGACGAGCTGCTGGCCGTGTCGCATCGCCCGTACGGCACGGGCTTCTACTACGGCGACGCCAGGCAGTCGCCCGACGTGGACGGCTACACCGCCGAATGCCGGCATGCCGCCACGGTGGAAGCGTGCGAACCGGCCGGCGAAGGCGCGTTCCGCGTGATCGCGCGGTGCTACAACCGCTTCTGCGAAGGCGACGAGCTGGAGGCGCTGTCGCCGGGTCCGCACATCCCTCTCGTGCGCGTGCGCAACCTCGCCTGGCTCCCCGCGCCCGACGGGGACGACGCGCAGCCAAAGCGGGTGCCGGTTGCCGTGGCGAACCGCTCGGCCGAGCGCTATGCGTTCGAAACGGGGGAGGAGCTGGCTCCCGGCGACTTTCTGCGCATGCGTATCAACGTTGAGCGATAGGCTTCTGATCTGCGCTAAAGCGATAAAGTACTGCTAAGTAGCCGTCAAGGCGCGTGCATGCGCCGGCGCTACACTGGGTTGCACCCTGACGAAAAGGAACGGAATCATCCTTCTTTCAGAAAGCGAGGTGCATCATGCCCAATCATGCGTATCGCGCCGCATCGGCGCCCAGCGTCGTGCAGCGTGCCCGCAACACGCGCACCGGCCGCAAGCTCGAGCGCGGCGGTTACCTGACCGTCGAGACCGTCACCATGTGGATCGTGTACGCTCTGACCCTCATCGGCAATGCCGTCATCGAAGGAGGCCGGGTGGGAGGCACCACGTCGGCGGATATCGCGTACGGCGTGTTCACGTGGTTCACGCCCGCCGGCTACGTGTTCGCCATCTGGTCGCTCATCTACGTGGCGATGGTCGTGTGGCTCGTCGCGTACACGCGCACGGCGCCTGTCCGCGCCGACCGCTTCACCATGACGTCCATCCTGTTCATCGCAAGCTGCGCCCTCAACGTGCTGTGGCTTGCCCTGTGGCACTTCGAGCTGGTGGCCGTGTCGTTCATCGTCATCCTGGCCGAGTGGCTGGTGCTGGCGGCGCTGTACCTGAACGTGCGCCGCACGATGAAGACCGCCTCGGGACGGGTGCCCGTGTCCATCTACACCGCGTGGGTCACGGTGGCCACGCTGGCCAACATGGCCATCCTCGTCACGCGCGCGCTGGACGGCGGCATCCCGTTCTTCAACGGGTTGTTCACCATCCTCTTGACGGCGGGCGTGCTGGCGTTCGGTTACGTGATGCGCAAGGCCTACGACGACATGGCGTTCCAGCTCGTGTTCCTGTGGGCGCTCATCGGCGTGGGCGTGAACGTGTCGGGCGCGTCGGCGTTCACGGCGGCTGTCGTGTTCTTGCTGTGCGTGGTCGGAGCCATCCTGACGTTCGCCCCCATCGGCTCGATGCGGAAGCTCGTGCGGCAGAACTAGCGATCCTGCAGCATGCTCGTGGTGAAAAGGTGCGGCTTGGCGGGGCGGTGCGTCCGCAGAAGGCTTCTTCTCCGGCAAAACCGGCTGACCGATTCTCCCATTTCCGATGAAACCGCTGACAGTTCTTGCTATGATAGCGCCAAGGTGTTTTTCGGACGAAAGGGGCCGTTATGGGAACGAAAGCAGCGGAGGCGCTCGACGTATCCTTCGACGAGCTGCCGAACTACCTGCACGCGAAGCACTCCGTGTACATGGAGATCGGCAGCGAGACGTACTACCTGACCGACGTCAACGATCGATACTGGCGCGCGCAGGACACCGCGAAGCTCAACGAAAAGGGACATTACGTCGACGCGAGCGAGCTGGTGCCGACGGTGAGCGAGTTCTTGACGCTCCCCTTCATCGAC
>NZ_DBFEGU010000187.1:0-3572 GCF_048329335.1 Eggerthella sp.
GATCGGCGCCCTGCGACATGTTCGCCAGAAAGATGCCGAGGTCGAATTTCTGCAGAAAGATGATGGCCGTGATGGCTACGAAGATAGGCACGAACTTCGAGATGGTGATAACGGCGTTCACGCCGGTAGCCTCTTTGATGCCGCGCGATACGAGGAACACGTAGAACCAGATGAGCAGGCTGGCGCCGATGACCGACGGCAGGTTCGTGCCGCCGCCGAAGATGGGGAAGAAGTACGAAAGCGCGCCGAACAGAAGCGCCGAGAAGCTGACCGTGCACAGAAGCGCGCTGATCCAGTAGCCCCAAGCGCTGTTGAAGCCCAAAAAGTCGCCGAACCCCGCATTCGCATAGCTGTAGATACCGCCCTTCAACTGCGGCTTGATGCGCGAGAGCGCGAAGAAAGTCATGACGAGGCACAGCACCCCGATTCCCGAGATGCTCCATGCAGTGAGGATAGCCGCGCCGCTGGCGCCGCCTGCAGCCTGGTCGCCCGCCAACGTGAACACGCCGCCGCCGACGATGAGCGTGATGACCGTGGTGACGAGGCGAAAGATGCCCAGTCCTCCGTGGGGTTGGGGAATGCCCGAAGTGGCGGACGCGTGGTGCGATGCGGATTCGCTCATGTAATCACCGTTTCCTTGATGGACAACTGGTAGCATGATACTCCACAACATTGCATTCCGTCACACCGTTATGCAACATTTTGCATGCAGAGCGGTTGTCGTCCCGAGCGGAGCGCATGGCACGGAGATGGCAAGGGGCGGGACGTCACGCAATGACGAGGCGCTCCACGAGGACGTTTTCCAACGCCGAGCGGTTGAGGTCGCAACCCAGGCCGCTGGCATGGCCTTCGCGGTTGAGCGTCACCATGCCGCGCTCGGCCGTGTAGGGCGGATCGGTAATGTCGCAGGAGAAGTAGCGAGCCGTGGCTCCGATGTCGCCGGGCGCACCCACCGCGCTCAGCGTCTCGAACGCGGCATGCAGGCGCCTGGACACGCCCGTGTCGTACATGCCGCCCATCCACACCTCGATGCCCCGCTTGCGCGCCATTTGCACGAAATCGAGCGCAGGCTGCACGCCGCCGCATTTTCCCAGCTTGAGGGCGTAGCACCGCAGCTCGGGCTGCGCCAACGCACGGGACAGGTCTTCGGGGCGCACGATGGACTCGTCGAGGCAGATGGGGGTGCGCAGCGTGCGCTGCAGACGCGCGAGGCGGCTGAACAGGTCGGTCGGCCCCACGGGGGGCAGGCGCCGCGGATCCAGCGGCTCCTCGATCCAGGCGACGTTCAGGCCGTCCAAGCCGCGCAGCTCCTCGGCTTCACGCTCCGAGAAGCTCTGGTTGGCGTCGAGCGTGATCATCATGTCGGGCAACGCGGCGCGCACGGCCTGCGCGCATGCGAGCGCGGTTCCCGGTTTCACCTTCAGCTTCACGCGCTTGTAGCCTGCCTCGGCGCAGCGGCGCGCGGCCGCAGCCGTCTCGACCGCGGAGCCCAGCCCGATCGCCGCGCCGGCCGGCACGGATGCCGAAGCGCCCGCGGTCGCGGCGTCCGCAGCCCCGCCGATCAGCTGCCATAGCGGCTTGCCGACGATCTTGCCGTACAGGTCCCACAGCGCAGGCTCGAGCGCGCCGCATGCCAACGGAAACGCCTTCGCCTCGGGAACGGCGGCGAAGGCGGCGCTCGCCTCGCTGGGATGCAGGAACGCCTCGCGCAGCACGATCGGAGCCAGAACGTCGTGGAGGATGCGCGCGTCCTGGTCGAGCGTTTCCGGCAGATACCAATCCGTCGGAAACGCCACGCACTCGCCCAGCCCCGTGCGACCGGCATGATCCGTCACTTCGACGATGATCGACTCGCGATGCGTCAGAGTGGCCTTGGCTGTTTTGAACGGCGTTTTGAACGGCAGCCGGATGCGGTGCAGCGTGACGCGCGCCACCTCGATGCGCTGGTCGTAGCGCCGCTCGAGCGCGACGCGGTCGATTTTCCCGATGCCCGTGCGCGGGAACTCGTCGAGCACGCACACGTGCTTCGGCAGGTACAGCTTCGACAGGCGCGGCGCCAAGCTGGTGCGAACGTACGACGCCAGCTGACGGTTCGTCAGGGATGCGAGCTGATCCGCCTGCGTCTGCGCTTGCGTCCGCTGCGCGTAGCGGCTCGCCCTCGGACGCGGCGCGGGCGCTTTCTCGCACTCGACGAACGCAACAGGCCGTCTTCCCCAGCGGGCGTCGGGCGCGCCGAACACGTGGGCGTCGGATACCCCGGCCACGCGCAGCAGCTTCTCCTTGATCTCGGCCGGGTACACGTTCTCGCCGCCCGACACGAACATGTCCTCGGTGCGCTCCTTCACGAACAGCTTGCCGCCGTACAGCGCCGCCGTGTCCCCCGTCAGGAAGAAGCCGTCCACCGTGTACGCGGCGCGCGCGTTCAGGTAGCCGCCGAACAGGCCCGGGCCCTTCACGGCCAGGCGGCCGAACCCGTCGTCGCCGGGATCCACGATATGCGCCTCGTAGCCGGGCAGCAGGCGCAAGCCGCCGGTGAACGAAGCCGTCACCTGGGCGTGGGCGATTTGGCTGGACGTCTCGGTCATGCCGTAGCTTGCGTACACGCGCGCGCCCGCACGGCACGCGCGATCGAGCGTCTGCGGGTTGAGCGCGCCGCCGCCCAGCAGGATGCAGGAGTAGCGCGCGAGCGTTTCCGGCTTGTCCGCGGCCACCATGTCCTGCAGCATCTTATCGACCACCGACACGTGCGTCGCGCCCTTCTTCGCCGCGTCGGACAGCAGACGGACGGCGTCGAAGCGGCGGTACAGCACGAACGGGCTGCCGTTCAGCACGCTGCGCACGACGACCTGGAAACCGCCGATATGGTAGAGCGGCAGCACCGCCTGCCACATGCCCTCGCCGCGACGATTGAGCGTCCGGTTGGACGCTTCGGATGCGAAACAGATGTTTCCCCACGTCAGCGATACGGCCTTCGCACGCCCCGTGGTGCCCGACGTGAACATGACCACGGCGCGGGCGTCGAAGTCGAACACGTGCGCGGCGTGTTCGGCGAAGTGGATGACACTCTCGGCAGCATCCTGCTGCGCCACTTCGCTGCGACGGCGCAGCGACGCGCGGCCCGAGCTGGCGCGGCCGAGCGCCTTCGTAGTGCGGGGCTCGGCGGACGCCGCGTTCACGCGGGCGGCGAAGCTAGGGCGCACGCCGCGCCCCGTCGCACGGACGGCGGACGGTGCGGCCATCTCGCCCGTCAACATGGCCTTCGCGCCTTCCAACAGGCGCGACACGTTGGTCGCATCGACGCGCAACGAAGCCAGCGACACGCCGGGCTTGCGGTCGATGTCCAGCAACCGACTGTACTTCTCGGCATCGGTCAGGCGGTTGTTGAGCGCGACCAACGCGAAGCCGCCGTACGCGGCAGCCAGCATGACCAGCACGTACGCCGGATCGTTCGGCAGATCCACGGCGACGCAATCGCCCGGACGCACGCCGCGGTCCAGCAAGAGCCGCGCGAGCGCAGCGGACAGCATGCGCGTCTCGCGATACGAGTACGCCGTCTCGTTGCCCGCTTCGTC
>NZ_DBFEGU010000188.1:0-8819 GCF_048329335.1 Eggerthella sp.
GCGACGCCGAGGCGCGTCGCGCCGAAGAGAAGCTGGCGGCCGTGCGCCGCGAGTTCGAGGACATCGAGCGCCAGCGCGGCGAGGCCGAGCGCACCGTGGCCCAAGCGCGTCCCTCGGTGGAGGCGCTCGGGCAGAAGCTGGCCGCTCTCAAGCAGGAGCTGGAGTCGGCAGCCGCGCGCTACGAGGAAGCGCAGGAGGCGGTGGTGCCGCTTCGCAAGGAGGCCGCGCGCCTGCGCGACGCGCTGTCCGAAGCCAAGCTCAAGGCCGCCACGCTTTCCGAGCGGCAGACGTACACGAGCCGCGTGGTGGACGCGCGCACGCGCGATTTGGAGGCCGTGGCATCGAGCGACGCCGAGGCGCGCGAGAGCCTTGTGAAGAAGCAGGTGGCGCAGCGGCGCATCGAGCCCTTGCTCGCGCTGTTCGAAGAGCTCGTGGCCAGCGCCCGTCGCTGGACGCGCGACCTCGAGGAGGCGGCCACCGCTGCGCAGGATTCCTCGACGGGCCTGCACAACGCCGTGAACGAGGCGCGCGCCCGAGCGCGAGCCGCCCACGACGCCTTCGACGACGCCAACGCGCGCCTGTCCGCCGCGCGCGTGGACAAGGGACGCTTGGAGGTGCAGGTGGACGCGGCGGTGAACGCCATCGTCCACGACTGCAAGGTTCCGCTCGACCGCGCGCTCGAGACGCCGGAGCTGGAGGATCGCGGCGCCACCGAGGACGCGGCGTTCAAGCTGCGACGCCGCATCGCGAACATGGGCACCATCAACCCGGACGCCGCCGAGGAGTACGAGCAGCTCAAGACGCGCTACGACTACCTGGCTGCGCAGCTTTCGGACCTGGACGGCGCGCGCCGCTCGCTCGCCAAGATCGTCCGCGTCATCGACGCGCGCATGAAGGACGACTTCGTACGCACCTTCGACGCGGTGAACAAGAACTTCAGCGAGATATTCGCCGTGCTGTTCCCGGGCGGTTCGGCCGAGCTCACGCTCGTGGATCCCGACGATTTGGAGAATACGGGCGTGGAGGTGACGGCGCAGCCTCGCGGCAAGCGCATCACGAAGATGATGCTCATGTCCGGCGGCGAGAAGTCGCTCACGGCGCTCGCGCTCCTGTTCGCGGTGTACCGCATCCGCACGACGCCGTTCTACATCCTCGACGAGGTGGAGGCCGCGCTCGACGACTCGAACCTGCGCCGTCTCACGATGTACCTCGACACGCTTCGCGACACCACGCAGCTCATCATGATCACGCACCAGCGGCGCACCATGGAGATGGCCGATATGCTGTTCGGCGTGTCCATGCAGGCGGACGGCGTGACGAAGGTAGTCAGCCAGAAGCTCGAGAACGCGCTGCGGCACGCGGAATAGCTTTTGACCTGCGTGTTGCGAAGGCCGGCGGGCATGCCGTGCTCAAACAGTCCTGAGCTCGCACGAAACGCCCGCTGGGCGTTTCGGCTCGTGCGGAACTGCGCGCGGCACGCCCGCCGGCCTTCCTTCATGTAGAACGCGTTCCGAACCGGTGACGTTTCGAGCTTCTGGCTGCGAGAGGAGGAGATGAGGATGAGACGGAGGGGCGGGGTAAGTGTCTCATCCTCCGGTTGCGGATCGCTACTTCACTAGCACGTGGACGATGGTGGCGGCTGCCCAGAGGAACAGCAGCACGCAGTTGGTCTTCGCTAGCACGTCGAGCACCTTGTTAGACAGCTTCTCGCCTTTGATCAGCACGTCCGCGTTCAACAGCGAGAACATGAGTATCACGAGCGAATAGCTGGACATGTTGCCCTCGTTGCCCGTGAAAAGGGAGTGGAAGAACCCGATCCACAGAAGGGGCAGGGCGATCAGCGTGATGATCCGGAACGCCCGGTTGCCGCGCTCCTTGCCCCAAGGGGAGCTTTCTCCTGATGCGAAATTTCCTGCTGCCTGCTCGCTTGCAGCCGACGCTTCCAAACGCTCTTCAGCCATGATGGGACGCTCCATTTCCAGATAGAGTATAGTGGGAAGATCGAAGATTGTTCGCTTGCAAGCAGGCTCATTGTAGCATAGTATCCATCATGGATATACGAGAGGAACGAAATGGCGAAGAAGAGCCCGTACGAGACGGGGGAGCTGTCCGACAGCATCTTCCTGATCCTGCTGGCTACGCTCGAGCCGGTGCACGGCTACCGGATCATGCAGGGCGTCGAGGAGTCCACGGACGGCGCGGTGAAGATCGGGCCGGCCACCATGTACACGACGCTCAAGAAGCTCAAGGCGGCGGGGTGGATCGTCGAGATCGCCGAGGACGAGAGCCGCATCCTGTACGCGGCCACCGACGAGGGGCGCGCGGTGCTCGAGCGCGATTTCGTTCGGCGCAAGCGGCTGGTCGCCTTCGCGGAGGCGCAGCTGGGAGAGGCGGGCGAGGAGAACCATGGCTAGATACCGGTTGTGCGGCGGGTTGGCCATTATGCCGGAGCACGACATGGCGATGCTCGCGGACATGAGCGCGCGGGGATGGCATCTGAGCGGGTTCTCGTGCGGGATCCTGTACCGCTTCGAGGCGGGCGAGCCCCATGCTTACGACTACGCGGTGGACTTCCAGCGCGACTTCTCGGCGGAGGCGCAGGAGCTGTACCGCATCGGCGGCTGGCAGAGCGTGGCGCTGGGGTCGTCGTGGCAGATCGTGCGCGCCGAGGCCGGCGCCGTCCCGCTGTACACCGACGACGACGCGCAGGCCGAGACGATCGGCGCGAGCCGGGCGGGCTTGGGCTGGGCGGCGCTCGTCTGCGCGCTGGCGGCGGCGCTGCTCTTCGCGTTGCAGGCGCGGCTCTCCGCCCAAGGCAACGTGCCGGGGTCGTGGGCGTGCCTCGCGGCCTGCGCGGTGTTCGCCGCCGGGTTCGTGTTCTCGTTCTTCCCCTTCGTCGGCTATACGCGCTCGTTGCGCAAGATGCGCAGGGAGCAGGAGGAGGATCCGCGCCGCTGACGCGCGGCCCTATTTGGGATACACTGTTCAGGCGACCAAGAAAGGAGCCCGACATGGGATTTTTCGATAGGATCAGCGAGGGGCTTACCCGCTCGCGCGACAAGTTCAAGGAGCAGATGAACGTCCTGCTCGACCGCGGCCCCGATCTCGACGAGGAGTTCTGGGACGGCCTCGAGGAGACGCTCATCCTGGCCGACGTCGGGGGCGCCGCGGCCGCCGAGATCGTGGAGGGTCTGCGCGATCAGGCCACGCGCAAGGCGCTGCCCGACGCCTACGCCGTGCTCGACCTGCTGAACGACCAGATCGCCTCCACGTTCACGGAAGGCGGCGAGGACGTGCTGGGCGGTCAGCCCGCGCTCGTGCTGTTCGTGGGCATCAACGGTACCGGCAAGACCACCACGGTGGGCAAGCTGGCGAAGGAGGCGACCGATGCAGGCCGCACGGTCATCCTCGGCAGCGCCGACACGTTCCGCGCGGCGGCCATCGAGCAGCTGGAGGTGTGGGCGGAGCGCGCGAACGTCGAGGTGGTCACCCGCGAGCGCGGCAGCGATCCGGCCAGCGTGTGCTACGACACCATCGAGCGCGCCGAGAGCCGCGGCGCCGACCTCGTGCTCATCGACACGGCGGGGCGCCTTCACACGTCGGCCGACCTCATGCGCGAGCTGGAGAAAGTGGTGAACGTGGTGCGCAAGCGTTCGCAGCTGCCTGTGTACACCGTGCTGGTCACCGATGCCACCACCGGCCAGAACGGCCTTTCTCAGGCGCGCGAGTTCGACCGCGCGCTCGATTTGGACGGCGTCATCGTCACGAAGCTCGACGGCACCGCCAAGGGCGGCATCGCGCTGGCCGTGTCCCACGAACTGGGGCTTCCCGTGCTCAAGATCGGCGTGGGCGAGGGATTGGACGACCTGCGCGACTTCGACGCGCACGATTTCGCCCGCGCGCTCGTAGGCGAGTTCGACGAGCGGGCGTAGCATGGCGTTCGTCCAGGTCCATCATGACCCCGACGTGCTCGAGGTGCGCGTGCCGTTTCAGAACATCTCCACGAACGACACGAACTGTTACATCGTGAAGGACGGCGACGAGACGCTCGTCATCGACACCGGAGCGCCGTCGGACGAGGGCTTCGCTATCCTCGATGCTGCGTTGACCGAGCTCGATGTCGACCGCACGCGGATGCGCTTCTTCCTCACGCACCTGCATCTCGACCATGCGGGGCTGGTCGACCGCTTGGCGCTGCCCGGCGCGAAGCTGTACGTGAGCCCCGTGGACTTCGAGTCGGTGCGCGCGTCGCGCGCGGCTTCATCCTATGATGCGGCGCGGCGCGCGTTCACGGCCGAGGGCGTGCCGCCGTCCGACGCGTCGGGGTACGCGCGCTACGCCGTGGAGCCGCGCCTGTTCGACGCCTCGCGACTGGAGCTCGTGGCGTCGTGCGACGGCGATGCCATCGAGGTGGGGCGCTACCGGTTTCGCGTGGTGGAGACGCCCGGACACACGCCCGGGCACTTGGCGCTCTACGAGCCCGAATCGCGCATCCTGTTCGGCGGCGACCACGTGCTGTTCGTCATATCGCCCAGCATCGCGCTGTTCCCCGACGGAGCGGACGGGTTGCAGGCCTACCTCGACAGCCTGGACAAGGTGCGGGCGCTGCGCTGCGAGAAACTGTTCGTCGCGCACGGCGAGCCGCGCGACGATTTCGACGAGCGCATCGGCTGGCTGCGCGATCACCACCTGGAGCGCCTGGAGGAGACGTGCGGCATCGTGCGCGACCGGCCGGGGCTGGCCGGCGAGGAGGTCATCCGCGCCATCAAGTGGAACGTCCCGTATCCCACCTGGGAGGAGATATCCTTTGTGCAGCGCTGGTGCATCGTCACCGAGGGCGTCGTCATCCTCAACCACCTGGTCGGCAGCGGCGCCATCCGCCGCGAGAAGGACGAATCGGGGATCAATCGGTATTTCTAAAGGGCGGCGTATCCGAGCGCGAGACGCCTTTCGGCGCCGTACGTTGGAAAAGCGTTCCGAACGCGCTTCGCGGCGCGATGGTAGAATGAGCGCATGGAGGAAACGCGGACATACCTGCTGAAGCTCTACGACGACGACCTCGCGTCGTTCACCTTGGTGCGCGACGCGAGCGGCGCCGTGCGTTGCGCGAGCGCGGAATGCGACGAGTCGGAGCGCGGGCTGCTGCCGTTTCGCGTGACGGGCGACGCGGCTTCGTTCGAGCGGTGGATCGAATCGCGCACCCTTTCGAAGAACCGGACGTTCGCCTCCCGTATCGTGCGCCAGTACGGCATACGGTTCGACGACGCGATGCAGATGCTCGACGCGTGCAACGGCCTTTCGCTCAACGATGCGTATTGGGTCGTTCCCGACGGGTCGAAGGCGATGTTCGCGGAGAAGAACCTGTACGAGAATCCGTTCGACGAGCTCGTCGCCACGGCGGCGTTCTCGGGCGTGATCGACACGTCGAGGGTGCCGGAGGGACTGTCGGGCGAGCTGACCACGAGCGGCCAGTTTCCGAAAGCCTGGCGCGTCGTCGACGGCGAGCGCTATCTGTACAAGGCCGGCGCTCCCAACTCGAACGGGCTCGAGCCCCATGCCGAGTACTATGCGGCGCAGCTGGCCGAAGCCCTGGGCTTTTCCCATGCGTCCTACGATCTGGCGCGATGGCATGGCGAGTTGTGCAGCGCCAGCCCCTTGTTCACGAGTCGCGACACCGGCTTCGCGACGTTCTCCAGCATGTTCGGCACGCTGTCGTTCGACGAGGTGGCGGCGGTCTACGTCGAACAGGGGACGGAGGCGTTCGAGCGTTTCTCGGAAATGACGGTCTTCGACGCGCTGATCGCCAACGACGATCGTCATCTTGGGAACTTCGGATTCCTGTTCGACAACCGGACGCGCTCGCTCGTTTCCGCTGCGCCCATCTTCGACAACAACCTGTCGCTGTTCATCCGCGACATCGACGCGGGTTTGACGGCTTCCGACCTGGATCGATCAGCCGCGTGGTACAAGAGCCCGTCGAACGTGCTGCTGGATTATCAGGCGAAACGCGTGATGACGGACGACCTGCGCGATCGTCTCGCGACGCTGCGCGGCTTCGAGTTTGCTCCGCACTCCGACTTCCCGCTCGACGAGCGGTATACGGAGCTTTTGAACGGCTACATCCGCTTGCGGTTGGAAGCGTTGTTGGGACTGTCCTGATCTTGCGTTCCTGAAGATTATGGCGTGGTTGAATCGGCTGTCTGCAAAGCTGGTTTTTAGAAATCTATGAGATCTTTGACCTTGATATCGAGTCCATCGGCAATCCTGCACAAGAGATCGATCCCGACGCTCACCTGGCCGCACTCGATTTGCCATAAGTGAGTTTGGTTCGTACCCACCATAAGAGCGAAACGACGTTGGGAAAGGTGTTGCTCCTCGCGCAGCATCTTTATTGTCTTGCCCAGTATTATTCTACGGCCGTCGCTTTTCATGGTTTCAGAGTATGTGCTACACTTCCTTTGATGACTTGCTATAACAAGTCATCAAAGGAAGTGTACAAGGCTCGGATTAATTCGATTAGAGCGACTAGTGGAAAGCAGTTGCGCTTTGTTAAGGAGGGGCGGAGTGAAAACGATGAGGGGTCTAACGACTGCTTTTAGCTTGATCGCTGTACTTTGCTTGTTCGGATGTTCGGGCAACGGAGTCCATGATGCAGGTGATGAAGAGCAAGAAGATGCTAATTTGCAACCTGCGTTCGTGTTAAAAAGCATCGATGCTCACGCTACAATTCATGATGGTAGTGCGGTCAACGTGGTTCAGAATATAGCAACCATGGAACTCGACGATAGAGGAAATGTTATCCGAGCGGTTTATCGCAACCAGGACAGCGGCTCCGATATCGTGGTCGTCGAGTCGGAGTTCGATGAGAGGGGTTTTCCAGTCGGACGAATCGTTGAGAAGAAGTTGTCAGACGAAACTGCAGGTACCGTCGTAACTTCGACGAGGTTCCAATGCACTCCGGACGGCGAAGGGCGACTATTAAGTGCTGAGTGGGAATCTGAAGTGAGCTTTGGCTCCGATAAAGTTACTCGTGCTTCTGGCGTGGATCGCTACTCGTATAGTCCAGAAGGTGGTTTGGCGGAAATATCAAGCGAATCGAAAACGGAAAATGGGGAAAGCTATGCGAGATCGTCGTGTTATGACGAAACCGGGTTTCTTATCGGCGTGAGCGGCAACTACGAAGATGATAGCTACTCGAAGTCATGCGAATACGATGAGTCTGGTAGATTGGTCGCTGTTTCTGTATCTCAAGAAGGTCTTGGAGTGATTGAGGAGCGCGCTTTCGCTTATGATGACTACGGAAATCTCAAATCCATTTCGATAGCTAATGCATATGCTTCAGCTTACTCTTTTGAGTATGAATACCAAAAAGTAGAAAATCCTTCAACAATGGCTTCGATTCTGTCGCGTGCAGGACAGACGATGTTTGGCCAATTGACGTAGAATGCGCTACCGCATAAGTTTTTCGTATCCAACGCTCTTGTGAAAGTGCATCTGAAAAATGAATAGAGGAACGGCTTTGAAGATCTTTTACTTTTTCGAAAGGGATGTCGATCGAGGTTCGGGTAGCTTTGCTGCGGGATGCTTGTTGGCAGTGTTGTCCATAGTCTTTATGATAGGCGTTCCTGCGCTTTTGCCCGCGTATTTCATGTCCTACAGCATAGAAGAAGCTGAGAAGGTCGCTATGGCTTTCGTGTTAGGGAGTGGTTTGCTGACCCTTGTGATTGCTGCGACTGCCTTGACTTTATGTTGTAAGACGAGCAGAAGCTTTTCAGACCTTTTCATATCTTGTTTCTGTCCGACCGCAGTCGTTTCAAGCATCGTCTATTGTGCTGGCTATTGGACTGCCGAAGGGCATACGAGTGATGCTGATATTGTCCCTATGATATTCTCGAGTTTGATCATGTGCTTGCCGATGTTCGCGATACCGGCAGGTATTGCCGCGTCGATAGTATTCTTGATTATTCGCAGGAAAGCTCATGTATGTTAAAACGGTGGGGCAGAAATGAGAGCCTGTCGTCATTTTCCTTCCGCTGCGTTCTGTCGAAGGGTTCGCGCGCGTTTGCTCTGACGGTCGTGGACAGGTGACATTTTGCGACGAGTACTATGGTGATACGTTCTGCGGAAGCATTTCTTTTGGGTACGATGCAAGAGGAAATCTGGAACGCATGGAATACGAAAACGGATCGTGCGTTACGTTTGAGTACGAAGAAGAAAACGAGCTCCATCCTTTCGATCTTGCGATTTCCAGGGTGATTCCGATGAAGAGCTTATAACCGTCCGAACGCGTTGGTTTGCTCGATGGCAATAAAGTATTCCGAATGCGGAATACTTTATTGTTTCCTGTTTGAAAAAGTATTCCGCAACGGATGCCTCCGCGGCGGATGGTTCTGACGAGCGCTCGGATTGCTTGTGTGTTTGTGGCTCGGCGGGTCTTGCTGGCGTATAATTCCATGCATTACGCTCAATCGACGCATACGACGAGGAGTCATCTACCATGCTCGAGAACCTATCGACGCGCCTGCAGGGCATATTCAGCGGTCTGCGCGGCAAGGGTCGCCTGACCGAGGACGATATCAACGACGCCATGCGCGAGATCCGCATGGCGCTTCTGGAAGCGGACGTCAACTTCAAGGTGGTGAAGTCGTTCGTCGCCCGCACGAAGGAGCGCTGCCTCGACGCCGAGGTGCTCGATTCGCTCACGCCGGCGCAGAACGTCATCAAGATCGTGCTCGACGAGCTGACCGAGCTGTTGGGCCGCACCGACAGCAAGCTCGTCCTGAGCAGCCGCATCCCCAACGTCATCATGCTGGTAGGCC
>NZ_DBFEGU010000189.1:0-3023 GCF_048329335.1 Eggerthella sp.
GGTGGGCAGCGTCTGCCAGGACGTCGACAGCCAGTTCGTCACGTCGGTCGTGGAGGACGAGATCCTGTACGGCCTGGAGAACTTCGGCGTGCCCCGCGACCAGATCGAGGATCGCGTGGCGCAGGCGCTGGCCGACATGGGCATCTCCGAGGTGCGCGACCGCGTGATCTCGTCGCTGTCGGGCGGGCAGAAGCAGAAGGTGGCCATCGCATCCGTCCTAGCGCTGAACCCGCGGGTGCTCGTGCTGGACGAGCCTACCGCCGAACTCGATCCTCTGAGTTCGCGCACTGTGTTCGACCTCTTGGCGCGCTATGCGCGCGAGCACGGCGCCACCGTCGTGGTGGTGGAGCAGAAGATCGCGCTGTTGTCCCAGTACGCCGATATGCTGGTCATCGTCGACGAGGGGAAGATACGCTTCGCCGACGCCCCCGCGCAGGTGCTGGAACATTCGGACGAGCTGAAAGCCATCGGCGTGAACTGCCCGCGTTCGACCACGCTCATGAACCGCCTGCGCGCTGAAGGCCTGTACGCCGGCGCGCCCGTCCGCAACGTGCGCGAGGCGCGCGAGGCGTTGAAGGAGGTGCTCGCATGATCGAGTTCCGCGACGTGCACGCGTCCTACGACGGGTCGGCTCCCATCCTGAAAGGCGTGAGCTTCACCATCCGCGACGGCGAGTTCGTCGCGTTCGTCGGCACGAACGGGGCGGGGAAGTCCACCACGATGCGCCTGATGAACGGTCTGCTCAAACCCGATGCCGGCCAGGTGCTCATCGATGACGTGCCCACGAGCGACCTGCGCACCAGCGAGCTGGCCCGCCGCGTGGGCTTTTTGTTCCAGAATCCCGACAGCCAGATCTGCTGCAACACGGTGCGCGAGGAGCTGCTGTTCGGCTTCAAAGCGCTGGGGCTGGACGGGCCGGACGCCGACTCGCGCGTCGACGCGATCGTCGAAGAGTTCGCCTTCGACCCCGACGACGACCCGTTCCTGTTGAACCGCGGCGCCCGCCAGCTGTTGGCGTTGGCGTCCATCGTGGTGCTCGCGCCGCCGGTGGTGGTGCTCGACGAGCCGACCACCGGCCTGGACTATTGCGAGTGCGTGAAGGTCATGGACATCATCCGTCGCATCCACGAGCGAGGCACCACGGTGGTCATGGTGTGCCACGATATGGAGGTGGTGGCCGATTACGCGGCGCGTTGCATCGTGATGAGCGGCGGCGAGGTGGTGGACGACGCTCCCACGTTCGACGTGCTGCGCAACCGCGAAACGCTCGAGCGCGCCTCGCTCGTCCCGCCGCAGATCGTGGAGTTGTCGCTTGAGCTGGGCCGCGAGATCCCGCGCCTCGCGGACGGGCCCGTCGGCCGCGCCAACACGGTGGACGAGATGGCCGCGGCCGTCATGGAGGAAGTTCGGATGAGCGAAAGGAGCGTGTGCGCATGAGCTCGTTTCTGGAATACGTGCCCGGCACCAGTCCGCTGCATCGCATGAACCCGGTGGCCAAGCTGGCGGCGGCCGCGGCGTTCGCGCTCGCGTGCTTCTGCTCCAGCAACCTCGCGTTCTTGGCCGTGCTGCTGGCGGCAGGCTTCGCGCTGGCCGCGACGTGCGGCATGGTGAGGCCCGCCATCGGTCTGGCGAAGGCGGTGTTCGCGTTCTCGCTGATCTTGGCAGTAGTGCAGGTGATCACGACGCCCAGCGGCGCGGTGCTGGTAGAGCTGCCGTGGGGCTACGTCGGCACGGGCAGTCTGCTGGCGGCGTTGACCACGGTGGTGCGCCTCGTGGCTGCCGCCATCCCGCTGTTCCTCGTGTTCTACGTCACCAAGATGAACGACATCACGAATGCCGTGGTGAAGGTGCTGCACGTGCCGTACAAGTACGCGTTCACCTTCACGTCCACCATCCATTTCATCCCGATGTTCATGAACGACATGAAGGGCATCATGGAAGCGCAGACGGCGCGCGGCGTGGAGTTCGACGCGGGCGGCATCGTGCGGAAGGTGCGCCTGATGGTGCCGCTGTGCGTGCCGCTTTTGGTGTCGTCGGTGCGCAAGACCAACAGCGCCGCCATCGCCGCGGAGGTGCGCGGCTTCAACCTGCGCACCGCGGCGAGCGGCTACAAGGAGTACCCATTCGTCGCAGCCGACGTGGCCGCGATGGCGGGATCCCTCGCGCTCGTTGCGATCGCCGTGGCCCTGGGGGTGCTGCTGTAACGGCTGCGGAAGCGGTTCGCTAGCCGGCGAACCGCTTCCCGCGAAACGCGTGGAGGTCGCGTGCTAAACGACCGGTGAGCTGATAGTTGTCTTCCCATAGGCGCTTTTCGACGATGAAGGTGCGGTAGGAAATGGGGCAGTGCCGTATAAAGGCGAACATTCGGTTGAAAAGGTATCGCCGGTCTTCGTAGCTCCAGTGATAGTAGTCGTTTGCTTTGTGGATAAGCGGCGATGTGTGTATGGGCCTGAGCGGAAAGCTCTCGAACAAACGGTGGAGATTCGCCAACTGCTCAGTCATCGATGTCCTTGCACACGAAGTACGAGCCGATGATGCTGATGAGCGCCCAGGCTGCGAAAACGACCATGGTGGCGGCGAATGCGAGATCGCCGTCGAAGAGGATGCCGCAGACGATCATGAGGATGCCGGCGGGGATGGACGTGCGCGCGCCGAAGCGCTGGCCTTTCTGCCACGCGGCATCGCTTTTCTGGGTCCACGGCAGGCGAACGCCGAAGGCCGAGTTGCGGGTCGCTTTGGGCATGAGGTAGCCGAGGAACAGCAGCGTGGCGCCGATGACGAAAGCGGCGATCTTCGACATGCCGGCGTCGGGAGCGCCGAGGGAGATATCCGAAACGTCGTGCGACAGGATGTTCAGGGATGCGAACACCGTCACGGCGATGAAGATCGCCTGCATGCCGACGGTCAGCTTCATCATGGTTGCGCGGTTGCCTTCGTCGCCGAACCTCGTAAGCAACATCATGAACAGGCCGAACGCAAGCGCGAGAGCGGGCGCGGTGAAGCTTTCGAACCTGCTGCCGATG
>NZ_DBFEGU010000190.1:0-14353 GCF_048329335.1 Eggerthella sp.
GCCACAGCGCCGCGATAATCGCATAGCACCACAGCAACAGGGCACGATGCGGGCTGAACAGCGCGGCCGACCCCACCACGAGGACGATAAGCAGCTTCATCCGCGGGTCGAGGTTTCTCACCGCCGGCACGCCCGATCCCCCGTCGCGAGGCACGGCGGTCGCGTTCTGCATGCGCGCGGCCTCCATATCAGGCGATCCCCGCGCGTTCGAAGTGCTTCTTCAGCACAGCGCGTCCCAGCAGCGAGCCCAGAACGCCGCCAAGCGCGGTAACGCCCAGGCAGACGAAGAACAGAGGGCCCGCCACGATATCGAACACGCTGCCGTAGAACTCAGCCATCGTGGGCACCGAGTTCAAAAAGAAGTCCTTCATGAGCACGAGCGGGGCGAACGCGCCCAGATACCAGCCCACCATGATGGACGTGAAGCTGGCGGCCATGGTGGCGAAGCGCTTGCGGTTGGCGACGTTCCAGATAACCTCGCCAGCCAGCGCGCCCAATGCGATGACGAGGCCGGTAAGCCAAAAACTCATACCCACGAGCAGCCCCACGAGCACGCCCGAGATGAGCACGACGCCGCGCTTGTTCACCTTCGCGTACATCAGCATGAAGATGATGCCCAACGGGATGGCCTGGATGCCCAGCGTGAAACACCAGCCGATGGGCGTCGAGCCCGCAATCATGCCGATGCTGAAATACACCACCAGTTCCAGCACGGTGAGCACCGCGATGGTCACGAAGTCGCGCACGTTCAGGCGCTCGTTGCGCGCTCCCGGCCGCTTTCCCGCGGGCACGGCCTCGGTTTCGGGCATGGCTTGCGCCTGCCCTGCGTTCTGTTGCATGGCGTTTCCTTTCAAATGTTAGATTAGGGTAACCTTTGGTTCGAGAAAAGGCGGATCCCGTCCGCCTCGTCTTCCGTTTCCTCACCGCATGTTAGAAGCCGAACACCACCTGCCAATTGAAGAACCCGGCGATGCGCTTGCAGTATCCGAGCGCCTTTTCCAGGGGGAACCCGTGGACGAGGGGCTCGAACACGGTGGACCAGTACGCCGTGAGCAGGATGTGCAACTCGTCGGCGTCGATGTCGCTCACCGGCAAATCGCGCCGACGCGCCTCGTTCACGAACTCCATGCACAACGCCGTGTTGCGCGCCACGAAGTCGTGAAGGAAGTTCGCATAGGCCGTGCCCTCTGCACAGCACAACAGGAGCCGCATCCCTTCGTAGCGCTCGTAGAAGTAGATCATCCACTGGCGATGGATATCTTCGGACAGAGCCCACAGCTCGCGAAGGTTCTTATCGTCCATGAGCGCGTAATCGCGGCGCTTCGCCTCTTCCTCAAGCGCGCGGATGTCGGCGAGCGTGGGAGCTACCACGGCTTCGAACAGATCGGCCTTCCCCTTGTAGCGTTTGTAGAGCGCACCCGTCGTCACGCCGGCGTCCGCGCAGATGCTCTGCAAGGACGCTCCCTCGAAGCCGCGGGCGAGGAACTCCCGCCGTGCGCTGTCGAGGATGCGAGGGTCGATGCTCGCGTCGGATTTCGACAAGCTTCCAACCGCCTTTCCCTCTACTGATAATTTCATTATCGATAATGTGATTATCAGTATAGAGGCGCTCCGGGCGGATTGCAAGCCCGAACTTGCGGCGCGGTTCGCGATCGACAGCGCACGGGCAATCGGCTCGCCCGCCTTCCCCGTCGGGTGCCTAGCCTTTCAGCTCCACGACGGCATCGCCGGCGAGAGCGGCCAGCAGGTTGTCGTGGGTGATGATCGCCACGGCCTTGCCGCCGGCGGCCAGGGTGCGGCACCACGCGGACACCTCGCGCACGCCGCGGCCGTCGAGGCCGCTCGTGGGCTCGTCCAGCACGATGAGGTCGGCGTCCGAGCAGTACGCCGCCGCCAGCGTCACGCGCTGCTTCTGACCGCCCGACAGGCTCGCAGGATGTCGATCGGCCAGATCGACCAGGTCGAACGCCTCGAGCGCCTCCCATGCGCGCGCCTTCAGCGCCTCGTCCACGCGCCGCCCCAGCACCACCTCGTCGGCCACGCTGCCGGCGTACAGCTGGTAGTCGGCGTCCTGCATGACGAAGTAGCTGCGCCGCCGTCGCTCGCGGCGCGGCACGGGGCGGCCGTCGAACGTCACGCGCCCCGCCTGCTCGCGCGTCGCGCCGCACAGCACCTTCGCGAGCGTGGTCTTGCCCGCCCCGTTCGGGCCCTCGATCACCGTCACCGCCCCGCAGGCGAACGCGGCATCGAAGTCGCGGATGCCCCGCTTCGTGGACGGGTAGCGGTACGTCAGCCCCTCGACCCGCCAACCGCTCGCTGCAGGCGCAACGCCGCCGACGCCCGGCGCGGGCGCGGCCATGTCCGGATGCCGCAAGCCGTATGCCGCCGCGTCCTCCAGCCCGAGCCGTGCGAACGCGTCGGCGCTCCACCGCTCAACGACGCGGCCGGCGCGCAGGCACACGTAGGCGTCGGCCACCGGCAGCAGCTGGTGGAGCCGATGCTCGGATACCACCACCGCGGTGCCGCGGCGCTTGAGCTCGGCCAGGATGCGCACGAGCGCCTCGGAGCCCTGCGCGTCCAGGTTGGACGTGGGTTCGTCCAGCACGAGCACGGCCGGACCGCACGCGATGGCGGCGGCGAGGGCCACCCGCTGCTTCTGGCCGCTCGACAGCTCGGACAGCTTCTCGCCCAGAAGCCCTTCCACGCCGCACGTCTCGGCGGCGGCATGCACGCGGCGCACGGTTTCGGCGGGGTCCACCCCCAGGTTCTCGGCCGAAAACGCGATCTCGTCACCCACCGTCCCCATGAAGAACTGGCTGCGCGGGTCCTGCATCACCACGCCGAGGCGCTCGGTGCGCTCCCGCGGTGCGAGCCGGCGCACGTCGGCGCCGCACACCTCCACGACGCCCGTCAGATCGCCGGGAAAGAACGTGCCCGCCAACCCGTCCACCAGGCGCAACACGGTGGACTTGCCGTCGCCCGAGCGCCCGCACAGCACGAGGCAGCGGCCGGGAGCCACCGACAGCGACACGTCGTCCACGCGGCTGCCCGATGCGGGCGCGGCAGAACCCGCTTCCGCTTCCAACCCCCGCTCGGATTCGTCCACGTAGCGAAACGAAGCCCGGTCGAGCAGCACGGCCGCCGCCCGCTCGCTGTCCTGCGCTTGCGCCATCACGCCACCTTCCCCCACACGCACAGCCCCGCGCACACGGCCAGCACCGCCACGGCGGCAAGGGCGTCGCGCGCCTCGAATCCCACATGATGCACCGACGTGCGCACGCCGTCGGCCTCGATGCCCCGCAGCTCCGCCGACGCGGCCAGCTCGGCCGACAGGCGCAAACAGCGCATGACAAGCGGCGTGTAGCAGCACTCGTAGGCGAGGGCGGGATGCAGCGCCACGTCGATCGCGCGCGGGAACACCCCGCGCAGCCGGATGCCGCGCACGATGGAGCGCGCCTCGAACGAGAGCACCGACGCGAAGCGGAACAGCATGCACACGCCCACGAGCACGCGCTGCGGCACGCGCCACCGCGCGAGCGCGCACATGATAGCCGAAGGAGACAGCGAGAACAACGCGCAGCCCGCCGTGAACGGCGGCACCATGTGCAGCAGGCTCACGAACAGCACCCCGTACAGCCCCGGCAGCGGCAGGAAGCTGAGGCCCGCGACGACGGCGAAGCTTGCGCACGAGCGCAGCGCCAAGCGAGCGCGCCCGTTGCCCGCCAGGTACAACGCGGCAGCCACCTGCAACAACGCCGTCTCCAGCAAGCCGGTGAGCACGATGGACGCAACGCCGAACGCCACGACGGCCAGCAGATGCGTGCGCGGGTCGAGGCCGAACAGGCCCGCGCGCAGGTCGGGGCGCGCGAAGGGGCGCGCTTGCGAGCTCGTCTCCATCGGGCGCTTACGCGATCTTCGCTTTGCGGACGTGCTTCTTCAGGAACTTCGCGCCGATGACCGCGCCGAGCGCCGTACCGGCGGCGAACATCGCCAGCATGAGCAGGATCCACGGCAGCTCCGTGTACTGCGACACCATGGCGGCCACGTCGCTCGCGCTGTAATACGCGCCCAGCTGCTCCATGTACGCATCCTTGAACAGGAGATACGGGATAATGCCGTAACAGGCGAACGTCGCCCAGTACACGAAGAAGCCCACGGCCGAACGCACGATGCTGCGGTACGACCCCTTCCCCCACATCACCAGCTCGCCGATCACGGCGCCCACCACGGCCACGGGCGCGCAGTACAGGCCGCCCATGAACGTGTACAGGACGCCGAACAGCAGGATGGAGCCGCCCAGCACGCCGCGTTTGCCGATGCGATCGGCCATGACCAGGTAGAACGGAGTGGATACCAGCGGGAACAGCCACGATCCCACGAAGAAGGTGTTCTGCGGCGAGAGCACCGCGTCCTCCGCCAGCTTCACGACCATCGTCGCCACGATGATGACGATGTTGAAGATGACGAACGTGAGCACATCCCGCGTCGTCCACCGGTTCGCCGTCGCGGAAGCCGCCCTCTCCCCCTGCGTGTTTGCCACGTTCGATGCCATTGCGCACGCTCCTTTCCCGTCGAACGCCGCCAACCGGCAGCGCGTTGTTAACCCTCGGTAACTTTTTGGTATAATGAGCGAATCAGCCGGACGGCAGCAGCGACGACGGGCGCGCGCGACGATTCACGGCAGCGAAACGACCGTTTCGGGCAGTGCGGAACGCACGCGATCGGCAGCCCGGGGGCAGACGGAGGAGGAAGCGAATGCGCAGCATCAAAGACGACATGTACGACGAGGCGTTCCGCCTCTGGGACATGGTGCCCGCCGGCACGGTGCCGGGATACGGTTCGGCGGGCAGCGTCTACCGGTTCGCGAACGGCTGCGGGCACGGCGAATACTGGGCCTACTTCCACGACAACCTCTTCGCCGTCAACGCCTTCGACATGACGTTCGAGCACGCCGGCGTCATGCGCTACCGCCACGCCGAGCACCTGTCCATCGGATACTACGAAGCCGCCGACCTCATCGTGCAGAGCGGCGGCAGCACGCTGCGCGCCGGGGCCATATCCACCTACCTCGCCGAGGAAGGCGCTGAGTACGTGGCGCTCTACCAGCCGGGTTCGGCGACCCGCGCGACCTCCATCACCATCTCGCCCGATTACTACCGCGACTACCTGCAGGCCCGCTTCGGGAACATCCCCGACGTGCGGCGCGCCTTCGCGCTGGTTGACGGCCGCACCGACTTTCCCGAGCTGGTCGCCCTGTTCAAACAGGTGCGCGCCTATCAGGGCACGGGCATGGCGGCCACCCTGTTCTACGAGGGCGCCGTGGCCGAGGCGCTCGCGCTGGTCATCGAACGCGCGGCGGCCATCGAGGCGGAGCGCGCCGAAGGGAGCGCGCCGTCGCTGTCGAAGGAGGATCGCGCGGCCCTCGACGACCTGAGCGCCCACATCAACGGCAATCTCGCGGGCGCCCTGTCCTGCGAGGAGCTCGCACGCCGCGCGTGCATGGGGCAGACGAAGCTGAAGGCCGCGTTCAAGGCGGCGTACGGCACCTCGCCCGCGGCGTTCGTCGCGGACGCGCGCATCGAGCGCGCCATCGAGCTGCTCAACTCCACCGACGAGCCCATCGCCCACATCGCGCGCGCCGTGGGCTACCGCAAGCCCGGCGCGTTCGCCGAAGCCTTCCGCCGCCGCACCGGCGTGCCCCCCAGCGCCTACCGCCGCCGCAGCGCCTGAGCGGAGGCGATCGAGGGATCGTCGAGGGTCGCGCCTCGAATGAAACCAGAACGAATGTTTCACGTGAAACATTCGGACGCCCGGATGCCGACCCCTTGCGCAGCTCGGGGAGAACGACGCAAGGCGAGGAGCGCAACGTCCGCGGGTCCTGCGCTGCCGCATACGTTGCGCGTCTCGCGCTTTTTCGGATCCGTGCTTGACGAACCTCCGACACTCGGGTATATGTTATCCAAAGCTAACTTATAGGCGCATCCGACACCCGCGGAGGCGCTGCCCGAGGGAGGCCGCATGGAAGCAATCGAGCAGGAATTATCGCCTTGCGAAGCGTTCGAACGCAAGCTGGTGCACCACTGCACCCCCACGCTCGCGGCGCTCAAACCCGCGAACCTGTTCACCTGCCGCAGCACCCTCTCCCCCACGGCCGTCCAGCACGGACGGCGCCCGACCGCGGCGGCCCTGCGCGACGACCAGCTGTCCGACGCGCTGCGCGCCTGCCGCGCCAAGCTGGCGCCGCACGGCGTGCGCATCGAGGTGCTGGCCCGCCGCACGAGCGGGGCGCTCGTGTACGTGTACCGGCCCCGGCTGCTCACGCGCGCCATCCAGCAGGAGCAGGTGGCCGCGTTCCTGACCGCCGAGGGCTACGACCCCTCGTCGCTGTCGGCCTGCATCGAGAAGCTGCACAAGCGCATCTGCGGCACCGACCTGCAAAGCCAGATGACGGGACGCTGCTCGTTCCCGCACGAGATCGGCTTCTTCCTGGGCTATCCCTACGAGGACGTCATCGGCTTCATCGACAACGAAGGCGAGAATTTCCTGTGCAGCGGATGCTGGAAGGTATACGCGAAAGAGCGCGACGCCCAAACGTGCTTCTGCTGCTACAAAAACTGCACCACCATGTACCAGCAGCTGTTCGACGAGGGCGTTTCCATCGAATGCCTCGCCGCGGTGGACGAGGACTTCCCCGCCGCCGAGGCGTTCCGCGCGGCCGGCTAGCGCGCGAGCGGACGGCACGTGAGACGCGGGACGCGGCTCTGTTGAGCGAGGTGCGCGGCGCGGCTTCGTCGCGCACCTCGCTCAACAGAGAGCGCATGCGACATCCCTCGACACGAAGGAGATACCCTATGAGCAAGGTTGCAATCGTCTACTGGAGCGGCACGGGCAACACCGAGGCCATGGCCGACCTCATCGCGCAAGGCGTGCGCGCGGCCGGCGGCACGGCCGACCTCGTGCATGCCGCGGACTTCACCGCCGAGCGCGTGGAGGACTACGACGCCCTCGCCTTCGGCTGCCCCGCCATGGGCGACGAAGAGCTGGAGGATATGGAGTTCCTCCCGATGTACGACCAGGTAGAGCCCCATTTAGCCGGTCACAAGGTGGTGCTGTTCGGCTCGTACGAGTGGAACGACGGCGAGTGGATGGAGCTGTGGGAGAAGCGCGCCGAAGAAGCCGGCGTCGACGTGGCCGATTCCGTGATCGCCTACGACTACCCCGACGACGAGGCCAGCGCCGAATGCCTGCGCGTCGGAAACCTGCTGGCCGGCTAGCAGACACGCGAACGGCCCGGGACGCGCGCCTGCCGCGCGACCCGGGCCGCCTGCGCGTTACGCCCGCGCGGCTTCCCCCTCCTCGATCGCGGCCGTCCGCGCGCGGCCCTTCCCCATCCCGCGGCACGTGCGCACCATGAGGGCGACGGCGATCAGCGCCAGCAAGCCGTCGGTGATCGCGCAGGCCAGCCACACGCCGTGGATGCCGAGACCGCCCAGGTTCGGCACGATCAGCACGAGCGGCACGAACAGCAGCAACGGCCGCGCAAGCGCGAGCAGCGCCGCCAAACCGCCCTTCCCCAACGACTGGAACAGCGTGATGCCCATCACCATGACGCCCATCGCCAGATAGGCGACGAAGAACACGCGGAAGTCGTCAACGCCTTGCGCCACGAGCGCCGGATCGGTGATGAACAGCGACAACGCGGCCTCGGGGAACAGCATGGCGGGTATCCAGAACAGCAGCGCAAGCCCCGTCGCCCCCAGCGAGAACGCCACGGTGCACCTTCTCACGCGGTCGTACAGCCCGGCGCCGTAGTTCGTGCCCGCCGCGGGCTGGAAGCCGTTGCTCATGCCCCACAGCGGGATGAACGCGAACGACTGGATGCGCAGCGCCGCGCCGAACAGCACCTGCCACTCCGCGCCGCCCCACTCGGCCGCCGCGCGGTAGATGATCGCCTGCTGGACGAGCGTGAGCACCTGCATGAGCATGGCCGACACGCCCACCTTCGCCACCTCGGCCAGCACCGCGCGCGACGCCGCCACGCGCACGATGCGCGCCGTCTTCTCGCGCTTGACGAACCACCATAGCATCACGCCCGCCAGCACAGCCTGCGACAGCACGGTGGCGCACGCGGCTCCTTCCAGGCCCAGCCCCTGATCGCGCAGCGCGAGGATGAACACCGGCGCGAGGACCATGTTGAGGATGGCGCCGCCGGCCATGATGCCCATGGCGCGGGCCAGCTCCCCCTCGCCGCGCATGATCATGTTCGAGCTTTGGGCGAAGTTCACGAACAGGCTGCCGAGGAATATGATGCGCAGGTAGCACTCCCCCAGGTCGAGCATGGCGCCTTCCGCGCCCGTGAGCGCGAGCAGCGGGCGGGCGAACGCGACGCCCACCACCGTCACGGCGAGGGACAGCACGAGGTTCATGACGACGAGGTTGCCCATCACCTGGTCGATGCTCTTCTGATCGCGCGCGCCGATGGCCCGCGACAGCACGGAGGCCGAGCCCATGCCGATCATGGCCGCCAGCCCCGAGTTGATGAACGTGAACGGGTATGCGATGGACACCGCACCCATCGCGTCAACGCCGATCAGCTGACCTGCGTAGATCGCGTCGACGAACGTGTACAGGCCGATGACCACCATGCCCACGATAGCCGGCAGGCTCAACGACACCATGAGCCTGCCGGGCGATCGGGTGAGTATGAGCTCGCGTTTGTTTTCTGATGATGCCATATATGCTCCTATCGCTCTATCATGTTATCCTGGTCTAACTTAGAGACGAGCGCGTCCGGGCGCAAGGGCGGGCGCGCAAACGCGTTGGAACGGAAGGAGGGCGCGTTGATTCGCGCAGACGGAAATCGGGACGGCACGGCTGCCGCATGCGCCGACTACGACATCATGCGCGAGGTGTTCCTCCCCTGCCTCGCCGACATGCAGATGGAGGAAACGTGCGCGGCGGACGTGGGCGCGCCCGAACGCGAGGGGCGCATGTTCCGCATGCCGCGCGACGTGGCCTCGGGATACTTCTGGCTGTACGCCGAGCGCGATTTCGCCATCTCGGCGACCGACATGCTGTTCCCCCGCGACTTCCGCGAGCAATGCCGGCATCCGCGCTTCGTCTCGGTGCGCTACTACCTGTCGGGAAGCTGCGTCGAGAGCGTCACGAACCGCACGGTGGAGGCACCTTACCTGGAGGGGCACGTTCTGGACACGCCGCATTGGGACTGCCTGTGCCGGGCCGGCACGCCCATCCGCAACGTCGAGATCATGCTCGCCCCGCCGTTTTACGAGCAGTATTTGCGCGAGGTGTACCGGGATGAGGCCTTCAGCGCCGAGGAGGCGTTCGCCAGCATCGACGGGCTTTCCGACTTCCCCGAGATGGTGGTGCTGCTCAAGCAGGTGGAAGCCTACCGCGGACGCGGCGCGTCGGCGCGGCTGTTCTACCGCAGCAAGGTTGAGGAAGCGGTGGCGCTCGTCTTGGACAAGTCGCGCGCGATGGCCGGCGAGCGCGCCAGCGAACTGGCCAGCGAGGACATGCACGCCATCGAGCGCGTGCGGCGGCGCCTGGAGCAGCAGCTGGCCGCGCCCGTGGACGCCGACGAGCTGGCCCGCATCGCCTGCATGGGCCAGACCAAGCTGCGGCGCACCTTCAAGCAGGCGTGCGGCTGCACCATCGTGGAGTACCGCCAGCGCTTGCGCTGCGCGAAGGCCGCCGAGCTGCTGGCCGCCGGCGACGCGCCCGTGGCGCAGGTTGCCGCAGCCGTCGGCTACCGCCCCGAGCGCCTGGCCGAGCTGTTCGCCCGCACCCACCACACCACCCCCAGCGCCTACCGCGCCGCCATGCGCTAGGCGCTCCGGGGAGGCGCGGGAGGACGTTACCCCAGGAACAGCGACGATACGTGGAACACGACGAACGCGAGCGCGAGCGATGCGCAGAAGTAGAACGCGATCATGAGCGCCGTCCACTTCCCCGAATGCGTCTCGCCGTAGGTAGCCGCCACCGAGGCCATGCATGGCACATTGAAGGTGAACGCGAACATGAACGCGAGCGCCTCGGGCTGCGAGATGGCCGACGCCATCACCTGGCCGATGTCGGCGGCCACCGGCCCCATGCCGCCAACGGCCGTGGTGAGCGTCCCCGTGCCCAGAAACAGCCCCGACAGCACGCCCAACGCCGACTCCTTGATGGCCATCGCGCATAGGTACGCCATGAACGTCTGCCACCCCAGGCCGAAGAAGCTGGTCACCGGCTCGATAGCCTCGCCGATCGCGTACAGGGCCGTGTTCTGCGGGTTGCCGTCCGGGCTGTAGACGAGCAGCCACACCACCGCGGTCACGATGAACACCACGCGCACCGCTCGCTTGAACACGTGCTTCGAGCGGGCGATCGCCGTCGAGAACACGTTCTTCCAGCGCGGTGCATGGTACGGGGGCAGCTCCATGACCAAACCGGCGCGCTCGTCGCCGCTCACGAGGTGCGGCCCGAACAGCTTTCCCACGAGGTACATGAGCAGCAACGAGGTCAGGAAGATGGCCACCACAACGACAGGCGACCACGGCCCGAAGAACGCCACCGCCAGCACCGGCACGACGCCCCAGGTGGAAGCGCAGGGCACCGCCCATGCCATGGCGACGGTCAGCACGCGCTGACCCCATGAGTCGATGACGCGGGTGCCCGACGCGCCGCCGATGGTGCACCCCAGGCACACGACGAACGGCATGATGGACTTGCCTTGCAGGCCGAAGCGCGCCATCGTGGAGTCGAACACGTACGAGATACGGGCCATGTAGCCCACTTCCTCGAGCGCGCCGAACACGAGGTTGATGCCGAACACGAAGCCCACCATCATCGTGGCGAATCGCAGGCTGTCGAACAGGACGCCGCTCACGAAGCTGCCCAGCACAGCGGGCGCTCCCAGGGCGACGAGCCCTGCGGCCGCGTACTCGCCGATGAGCGAGAACAGGCCGCCCACCGCCATGATGGGCATGGCGGGGACGAACGTCGCCAGGAGCCCCACCAGGATGATGCCGATGGCGAGGGGCTTGCCCCAGCGCGATCCCGTGGCGATGCGGTCGAATCTCGAGAGCGTCGAGCGGGTGCGGGAACCCCGAACGGCGCCGTCGAGCACCCCGTCGATCCATGAGAACTTGCACGTCCCTCCACGCTGCACGCCGTGCTCGATCGGCTCGAGCGCGGCCGCCAAGCGCGCTCGATCGCGTTCGTCGAGCGCTTCGTCGACCAGCGCGCGGACCGGAACGTCGCCCTCGAGCAGCTTGCCCGTCAGCCAAGCCGGCGTCAGCGCGCCGACGCTCCGCTCCGGCACGAGGGCGCGCACGTCGTCGTAGACGGCTCCGAACTCGACGCGGCACGCCTCGGCCAGCGCGGTCGCATCAAGCGCATGAGGGTCGGCGATGGCACGATCGAGCGCCTGATAGAACAGGTCGCAGTGCGCGCGATCGGCCGCGACGAACGGCACGACCGGTATCCCGAGCCTGCGCTCCAGCACCTTCGCGTCGATGCGCTTGCCCTGGGCCTCGGCGACGTCCATGAGGTTCAGCACGAGCATGCAGGCGCAATCGACGCCCGCGAAGTCGGCGAGCATGTACAGGCTTCGTTCCAGCTGCGAGGCGTCCGCGAGCACGCATACGACGTCGGCCCTGCCCGAGGCGATGTAGTCGCGCGTGACCACTTCCTCCTCCGAATTCGCCGAGAGGCTGTAGGTGCCGGGAAGATCGCACACCGCGTAATCGACGCCGCCGCGCGAAAAACCGCCCTCCTTCTTCTCCACCGTCTTGCCCGGCCAGTTCCCCACGCGCTGCCGCGAACCGGTCAGCGCGTTGAACAGGGTTGATTTGCCCGAGTTGGGCTGACCGAGCAAGGCGACGGAGCAGGTGGGCGCCCCGGAGACCACCGCTGCGCCCGATGGCGCGGACACCGCGGCGTCCAGCTCTTCGAGCACCGCCTCCCGCGCGCTCACGAGCGCACCTGCACGTCGATGCGGGCGCAGTCTTCGGCATCGACGGCTATCACGCTGTCGCGCCCGTACACCAGCACCGGTCGCTTGCGCACGTTCTGCAGCACCTGCACTTCGCAGCCCACGGTCAGCCCGATGGACGTGACGCGTCCGACGAACCGCGCATCCCCTTCCACTCCGGATATCACAGCCACGTCTCCCGTGGCCGCATCGCTCAATTTGCTCATGATTTCTCCTTGTCGTACCTAGAGGTCGCGCGACAAGGGTAAGGGTTTGCGATCGCTCCACTCAACTCCATGCGTCTTCTTCTGCTCCAAACGCAAACGAGTTAGCCATTTCTAACTACCGGCGGGATACAATAGGAACGAAGGACCGACCGACAGGAGGCCACCACGAACGTACTCGAACCATTCGGCACCTTGCAGCTCGACCGCGGCATGCGCGTGGTTGTCGAGCCCGGCGGCGCCCACACGCTGCTCGTCGAGAACGAGCAGGGGCGCGGCCACATGACAACGCTCTTCGCCTCGCCGCGTCTCTTCATCGCAACGGTCGATTTCAACTTGGAGATATGCCCCATCCTCGTGAACGCCCAAGAGGTTCGCGGGTGCTGGATCACCCTGGACTACTGCCAGGAGGGACGGTGCGAGGTGGCCATGCCGGGCGAAAGCGCGATCATCGTGAAACCGGGCGACTGCTGCCTGAGCGCGTCGCGGCGCCTGCCGAGCGAATACCGGTACCCGCTCGGCCGATACCGCGGCATCAAACTGTGCTTCAGCGACGGGGTGACGAACGAGCCGGCGTACGGAGTGATGCGCGAGGCGGGTTTCTCTTTCGGCTCCTGGATCGAACAGCTCGACCCTGCGGTGCTGTTCGAGGGAGACGACCAGCTGAACGCGCTCATGGCGTCGTTCGAGGCGCTGGTGGACCCGTTCGATGCGCCGCGCAGCAAGCTGCGGTTCATGGAGGTGCTGCTGCACGTCAAGGCGCGGGGGTTGCCGACGGGGCGCCGACATTCGTATTACACGAAATCGCACATGCGCATCGCGCGGACGACGCATGATCGGCTGTGCGCCGATCTGGGGTGCGACTACCGGCTGCGCGACATCGCCGACTCGTTCGGCATCAGCGTGACCAGCCTCAACAACTACTTTCAGGGAGTGTACGGCGTGCCCGTTCCCACGTACCTGCGCGAAAGGCGCTTGCAGGAGGCCGCGAAGCTGCTCGAGGTCACCGACGAAAGCGTCGCCACCATCGCCGCACGGGTGGGCTACGCGAACCCCAGT
Organism: Eggerthella sp.; assembly: GCF_048329335.1. Lineage (NCBI taxonomy): Bacteria > Bacillati > Actinomycetota > Coriobacteriia > Eggerthellales > Eggerthellaceae > Eggerthella > Eggerthella sp. The sequence continues at coordinate 13,261 of NZ_DBFEGU010000190.1, forward strand.
AAATTCAGCGCCGCGTTCAAACGGCGCTACAACGCCACTCCCCGCGAGTATCGGACGGAACGGCGCTGAGGAGGAGCCGGGGCGCTCTGCACCCGGCCCCTCCCCCACCTTAGGCGGCCGTGAACTCGGCCACGTCCGCGAGCGGGCTGGCCGCGCCGGCGTCGTTCACCGAGCGCACGAGCAGCCGGTAGAACCCGGGCCGCTCGGGCGTGTACGAGAACGTCCAGTGCACCCACAGATCGTCGGTGGAATCCGACACGTCGTACGTGGTCCAGTTCGCGCCGTTGTCGAGCGAGAACTGCACCGACACGATCTGCTTGCCGTAGTCCTCGGCGTACCCGCTGAACGTCACCGGCTTGCCCACGGATACCTGCATCGGAGCGATCATCGTGCGCCCCCTAGCCCTGCGTTCCCGCGAGCACGCCCGCGTTGGGGCTGTTGGGATGCTCGTCGGCCGCACCCGGAGTCGCGGGCGCGACGTCCTCGGTGGACACCACGATTTCCACGACGTCGCGCACGAAGTAGTTCGCCGGCGTCTTCGTCATCCACAGCTGGTTGCTGCCGCCCACGGAGGCCGACAGGTCCTCGTCGTTGATCTCGTAGGACAGCACCGCATGGCGCCCCACCACGTAGCCCAGCGGGAACGTCTGCTGCGTGCCGTCGGCCGACACGAACGTCACGGCGTTCGCACCCGGAGCCGCGCCGGCCTTCGCCAGCAGATGCTCCACCGGGATGCCCGTCACGTCCGCGGTGACGATGGCGCGCCCGCCGGCGGGGTTGCCGCCGCAGGTGCAGGTCATCACGTTGCTGGTCGACTCCTCGTTGGCGAGGTCGCCCACCGAAGCGGTGAACGCCGTTTCCACGTCGCCCGACACGGACAGCTTCCAGCCCAGCGGGTTGTCCGCCACGAGGGGCACCGTCGCGCCGCAGATGGCCTGCGACACGCGCTGGAAGAAGGTCTTGATCACCTCGTTGGACGTGATGGTGGTCTGGTCGAACGAGAACTCGCCCTCCACCTGGGCGGGCGTGACCTGTGCGCTCTCGACAGCCGTGCCGTTCGTCGCGGCCTCGGTGCCGCCGGCGGCCACGGGCT
>NZ_DBFEGU010000191.1:0-2154 GCF_048329335.1 Eggerthella sp.
GGCAGGGTGCTGTGCCCAGATGGTGGGCTTCGCCGTGCTGAGCTTCCGCGAGAATCGCTGGGGCGGCCTGCTGTCGCAGGGTCTGGGAACCTCCATGCTGCAGATGGGAAACATCGTGAAGAAGCCGCTGATCTGGGTGCCGGCCATCGTCGCCTCGGCCGTCACCGGGCCGGTGGCCACGTGCGTGTTCCAGCTGAGCCAGAACGGACCCGCCGTGGCATCGGGCATGGGAACGTGCGGGCTCGTAGGCCCCATCGGCGTGTACACCGGCTGGATATCGGGCATGGAGGCCGGGGCGGCCGCGCCCGGCGCGTTCGACTGGATCGGCCTCGCGCTGGTCTGCTTCGTTCTGCCGGCGCTTATCGCCTGGGCCGTGGGCGCGCTCATGCGCAAGGCCGGCCTCATCGCCGAAGGGGATCTACTGCTGGAGGCGTAAGGCGCCAGCACGGAGCGCCGGCGCATGCGCAGCCGCTCGCGCCGGCGCTCCCTTCACAGCCGCTTCCTTCGCAGCGGCTCCCCCTCTCCTACTACAGCTGCTCGACGATGCCCGTGATCAGGCGCGAGAAATCGCCCTCGCGCGTCTTCGCCACGTCCAGCACCTCGAGTCCCGTGGGGCTTGCGCCCTCGATGCCGCAGCCCATGTTCGACACCAGCGAGATGCCCAGCACGCGCATCCCCACGTGCCGCGCGGCGATGACTTCCTCGCACACGCTCATCGCCACCGTATCGGCGCCCCACGAACGGAACATGCGGATCTCGGCCGGCGTCTCGAAGCTGGGTCCGAGCGCGCCCAGGTACACGCCCTCTCGCACCCGCACGCCGCGCTCGGCCGCCACGTCGTGGGCGATGGCGCGCAGCTCGGGGTCGAACGCGTCCAGCATGGAGAAGAAGCGGTCCGACAAGTTCGCCGGGTCGGGCGCGGCGATGGGATTGCGCCCCGTGAAATTGATCTGATCGGCCATGATACAGAAATCGCCCACCTCGTAGTTCGGGTTGAGCGCACCGGCCGCGTTCGTGGTGATAAGCGTGCGCACGCCCAGGCGCTCCATGAGCCACACCGGGTAGGCCACCTCCTGGGCGCTGTTCCCCTCGTAGGCGTGCAGACGACCCTGCATGGCCAGCACGCACTTGCCGCCCAGCGTGCCGCAGACGAAGCGGCCCACATGGCTTTCGGCCGTACTCGTCTTCATGCGCGGCACCTCCGCGTAGGGGATGCTCGCCGCATCGGCGATCTCGTTCGCCAGCGGATTCAGGCCCGAACCCAGCACGAGGCCGATCGTCGGTTCGCGACCTTCCAGCCGCTGGCGCAGCACGTAGGCCGAAAGCGTCAGGTTGTCGTCGAGGATGTTGCGTTCAAGCATGGAAGCCCTCCGTTCGTAGGTTTCGTCCTATTATAGCCGTCCACGCGCGAGCGTCCGGGACGGACGGACGCTCGCAGCAGCGATCTCGGCGGGTTCGGCGCGGGTTCGGCAGTTCCGGCGGGTTCCACGAGCGCCGATTTTGCGCGGAGGCGGCGCCGACGGGCCTCGCGCACCGTTTCGCTGGGGTCACGTGCAGCAAAATCGAGGTTTTGGCACCGACGACCCGCCCGGACACCGCGTTTTGCAGGGATCGCGAACCGCGACCTGGGGTTTCGCTTCGGCATCCTTCGAAGAAGGAGCTGGGAACCGGCCGATGACTGCCAAAACCTCGTTTTTGCCGCACATCCGAGGGCGAAACCGTGCAACCGGCAGCGCATAAGCCTGTCCTGCCCGCGCGGGACGCCGCGTCCTGCCGGAAGCGCCGGGGCTCGCACGGAAACCGCGCCGCCCCGAAGATCCGTCTACACGGCGCGCTTTCGGGCGGTGAGGACGCGGGGGCGCCCGGCGAGATCGGCCGTGACGCGAACATCGGAGAAGCCGGCCTCTTCGGCAAGGCGGGCGGCCTCGTCCAGGCAGGTCTCGTGCAGCTCGAAGGCGAAGCCGCCGCCCTCCTTGAGGGCGCGGCGGCACCAGGGAAGCAGGCGGCGCAGCACGTCAAGCCCGTCGGCGCCGCCGTCGAGCGCGAGCGCAGGCTCGAATTCGGCCACCTCGCGGGGGATATCGTCCATGACGGCCGTGGGCACGTACGGCGGGTTGGACACCACGAGGTCGAACGCGCCCATGAGCGTAGGAT
>NZ_DBFEGU010000192.1:0-1168 GCF_048329335.1 Eggerthella sp.
GGGGGAAAGCCCCACCTCCTGGGCGATCTGCTTGAGGGTGACTTTGTTGGCCATCTCGCTCCTTCCGGGTTTACGCGCAATCTCTTGAAAGTATAGCGACTACCCCTCTACCTCGGTGATAAACACTTTACCAATCCGGTGGACGGCTGTTTTATCGCCGCCAGCGCACCAAATCCGTCCGGGTGGGGTATATTGCAATCGATTGATGACAACGACCACCAAAAGGCGGATATCCGTATGCACGAGAACGATTTTTTTAACGAGGACCTGCTGTGCGCGCTCGCTGGCGTTGCCGGCGAGGACAACGTGCTGATGAGCGAGCCCATGCGCGAGCACACCACGTTTAAGATCGGCGGTCCGGCCGACGTCTTTGTCACGCCCGATACTGAGCAGGGCCTCGTCGCCACGCTCGATACCTGCTATCGCTGCAATCTACCACTCACCATCGTGGGCAACGGCTCCGACTTGCTCGTCGGCGACAAGGGCATCCGCGGCGTCGTTGTAGCGCTGGGCGAGGGCCTCTCCGACATTACGGTCGACGGCACGCACGTCACGGCGGCAGCCGGCGCCTTGCTTTCCGATGTCGCAGCCGCGGCAGCCGAGGCCGGCCTTACCGGCATGGAGCCCATCTCGGGCATTCCCGGATCGGTCGGCGGTGCCTGCTACATGAACGCCGGAGCATACGGCGCTTGCATGGCCGATGTGCTGGAGTCCGTGCGCGTCTACAAGCCCGCACGCATGCTCGACGACGGCACCCGCGGTAGCGGCAGCATTATCGAGTTCGATGTCGATGAGCTCAACCTGGGCTATCGCAAGAGCCGCATTGCCGACGACGGTTTCATCGTGCTTTCGGCCACTTTCAATCTCGCCCCGGGCAACGCCGCGATGATCAAGGCCGACATGGACGACTACCGCCAGCGCCGCGAGGACAAGCAGCCGCTCGACATGCCGAGTGCCGGCTCCACCTTCAAGCGCCCCGAGGGCCACTTTGCCGGCAAGCTCATCATGGACGCCGGCCTGCGAGGACACGCCATTGGCGGCGCGCAGGTGAGCGAAAAGCACTGCGGCTTCATCGTCAACGCCGACCACGCCACCGCCGCCGATGTCGACGAACTCATCCGCCACATCCAAACAACCGTCAAAGACCAATTCAACGTAGACCTAGAAC
>NZ_DBFEGU010000193.1:0-1449 GCF_048329335.1 Eggerthella sp.
TCGCAACCCAAATCCAAATCGGACAACTCAACGGAAACGGGGCATACGATGGCATCAACAGCTAAAGGCACCCTCCTGACCGACCAGCACCGCAGACGACAGGTCGCGCTCGCCATCACCGCGGACAGCCAGATGCGACGCGTGTGGGACAACACCCTCGACGTGAACGACCTCGACCGCACGCAGCCGATCTGGAAGAGGGCGATGCTCGACCTGCTCGGACAATGGTGGAAGGTCAGCGCCGACACGGCCGCCCAATACCTGCCTCGCTTCCGCAAAGCCGAGACGGGCGACGGCGACATGCAGGTCGGAGTGCCCCGCTTCAACCGGAGCCAAACGGGGAAACAGTTCGAATGGGGAGGCGTGGCGAACATCCTGTGGCACGTGGCCATGGGGCAGACGCAGGAGGCCGCGTACGCGGCCGCACGCGAACTGTTCATCGGCATGTTCCACGAGGCCGTGCTCACCGGAGGACGCCTCACCCTGCAACAGTGGGCCGCCAAGGACGCGCGCGCCATCGGATGGCGGCGCGTGTCCGACGGGCATCCATGCGCGTTCTGCGCGATGCTTTGCAGCCGCGGCCCCGTGTACACGAGCGAACAGAAGGCCCTGCGCCGCCAGACGGACGGCGAGAAGTTCCATCCGCATTGCGGATGCACCGTCGAAGTGGTGTACGGCGACTGGAACCCCTCCGACAAGGAGAAACAGTGGATCGACAACTACTACGAGGCCGCCGAAAGCCTGCCCAAAGGCACCGCGAGAACATACGACCAGATTCTGCCGGTCATGCGCAGGACCGGAGACTACCGTGACTCGCACAGTTACAGAAGCACGCCCGAATACCGTGCGAAAATCAGCAAGGAACGCGCCGAAAAACGCAGGGAGGTCCTCAGGAAACGCGAAACCGAACTCTCCAAGGTCCTCGCGCATCCCGGAAAGCCGATGAGCATCACGCAGGCCGACAGGGGAACGTCCAATCCCGGATTCGCCGACAACAAGTGGGGATGCTCCACCAACTGCCAGTCGTGCGTCGTCGCATATGACGCCCGAAGGAAAGGCTACGACGTCGAGGCCAGGGCGAGGACCAGCTCAACGCAGGACAGACTGTCGGAAAACCCGAACAGCATGTGGGTGGACCGCGCGACCGGGCTGCATCCACGTATCCTCGCCGTCGGCAGTCCGAACCGCGGCAATGTCGTTGACAGGATCGAACGGCATGTCGGCATCGGCCAGCGCTGGTGCATGCATTTCGGATACACGAACCAGCATGCGCAGGGCCACATCGTCATCATCGAACGCCCCTCGGCACGCGCCAACGGAGGCGAACCCGTCGTCATAGACCCGCAGAACGGCAAAATATCCAGATTGGATGACTACCTCGATAGGGATATCATCGATGTGAGAAGCGTGCGCATGTTCCGTGTCGACGACAAGGACATCGTCAGGGAC
>NZ_DBFEGU010000194.1:0-19113 GCF_048329335.1 Eggerthella sp.
CGCCCGTCTCGCGCGCCCCGGTGAACGCCCCGCCCTCGTAGCCGAACAGCTCGGTGGCCAGCAGGTCGCGCGGCAGGGCGCCGCAGTTGATGGCCACGAACTCGCCGGTGCGTCCGCTGCGACGATGCAGCGCGCGGGCCACCACTTCCTTGCCGGTGCCCGTCTCGCCCAACAGCAGCACGTTCGTCTTGATGGGCGCGACCTTCTGCACCATGCGGTCGATCTTCTTCCATTCTTCGGTTTCCCCGATATAATCCACCTTATCGCCGGTCGGCATGACTGCGGCATCGCTGCGACGCCCGGTCGCGCTGCGGGCGTTGCGCTCGGCTTCGTTGCCGTCTTCGAATACGAGCATGACGAACGGCTCCTGCCCTTCGATCTCCACCCTGCCGCGCCTCACGAGGTTGAGCTCGTGCACCGCGCGCGAGCGTCCCTTCTTGAATCGCACGGGCAGCGGCGCTTCCAACTTCTCCGGCAGATCGAGCACGTCCTGCACGGAGAAGTCCTTCCCCAGATAGGCGCCGAGCGATTGTGAGCCGTACGAATACTGCTCCCAGCCCGGGCAATACGCGCGCATGCCCGCGTTGCCGCCCAGGATGCGGCCGTTGGAGTCGATCAGCAACACCGGATGCTCGTAGGCCAGCATAAGCGGCTTGAAGAAGTCGACCGTCGACAGCAAAGCGCCCGCCTTCGCGCCGGCGCGATGCAAGTCGTTCGTCAACGAAACGCCGATACGGCACAGCTGAAGGGCGCTTTGCGGCAATACGGCAAACGGGCTGTTGATGTTCATCGCGCCGTAGTACTTCCCTGCGCCATCGAGGTAGGGCACTGACACGCCCGAGTACGTTTGCACGATGGCGCGATAGTGCTCGAACCCGTCGACGCGCACCGGCTTCTTCTCGTAGGCGACTAGAGTGGCGTTTCCGGTGCCCACCTCCTCTTCGCGCGTGAACGTGCCGAACGTGCGCGGGTACACCGCCAAAGGCGACAGAAGCTCGAACACGAAGTTCTCGCCGTCCATCAACGACACGTTGCAGCCCAGCATTTCCTTCAGGAACTTCATCACCGGCACCGTCGATTTGAGCGATGCCGCAAAACGTTGCCGCTTCTCTTCCAGCAGAGCAAGGTTCTGCTCGGTGAAATCGCTCGACCACGGGTTCACGCCGGCGGCGCGGCATCGAAGCCACGAGCGAGCTATTTCGGGACGCACCTTGTCTTCGAGTATGGCGCCCGTGCTGACGAACGTCTTCCAGGCCTCTATCGCGTGTTCTTTTCGATACACCACGTACGCTCCCCTCCGTTTCGATCGAGTACCTTACCGCCTTCGTTGCGACTGCCGGCCTATGCCCAGCGCCTCGCGGTACTTCGCCACGGTCCGCCGTTTGATGTCCACGCCTTCGCCGTTCAGGATGGCGGTGATCGTCGCATCGCTCAAAGGCGTGCGGCGATCCTCCTGGGCTACCAGGTCTTTGATGCGGTCTTTGATGGCCAGCGACGACAGCGCATGGCGCCGCTCCTCGGCGGAGCAGGCGACCGAGCTTGAGAAGAAGTGCTTGAGCGGAAATACGCCCCACGGGGTGAGAGCGTACTTGTCCTGCACCGTGCGGCTGATGGTGGACACGTGCACGCCCAGCGCATCGGCGGCTTGCTGCATGGTGAGCGGACGCATCCGCGCCTCACCGCCCATGAAGAAATCGTATTGGACCTCGGCTAGAAACACGCCGAACCGATGGAGCGTCTGGCGCCGCTGGTCGATGTTCGCCAGCGCCGCATCCGCCTCGGCGCGCTTCTCGTGCAACCACTCCCGCGCCTCGTCGTCCATGCCCCCGCGCTGCGCCATGCGGTCGTAGGCTCCGTTGAGCACCAGCGTTTCCGACAGCTCGCCGGTAACCTGCACCGAGAAGGCCGTGCCATCGCGCCTGATGGTGATGTCGGGGATGACGTACACGGTGCCCTTGCGCTGCGAGAAAGACGAGCCCGGGCGAGGATCGAGTGTGCAGATGACCTCGCGGATGGCGGCCAGGTCGTCGATGGTCAAATGGTAGGCGCGCATGAGTTTCGTCGTGCGGTTTTCGGCGAGGTCGTCCAGCCCGGTGCGCAGCATGTCGCGAATAACGTCCGCATAGGGAAGGCCGTCGTCGATTTGCAACGCAAGGCATTCGGCCAGATCGCGCGCGCCCACGCCGCGAGGCGACAGCTGCTGCACGAGCTCGAGCAGCCGCTGGCCGTCCTCTATCGAGCGCCCTGCTTCGGCGCAGAGCGCATGCATGCTGCCGGAAAAGTACCCGTCGTCGTCGATGTTCTCGATGAGGGCGTCAAGCAGAGCGCGATCCTCTTCGCCGACGCGCGCGCCCGTCAGCTGCATGCGCACATGGCTGTGCAGCGTTTCCGTTTGAGAGCACTCGTCGCGCAGACGGGCCAGGTCGAACCCGCGGGCATCCCAAGCGATCGCCGACGGCGGGCGCGTATCGAACCCTTCGGCAGCCGTTTCGGCATCGGCCGAAGCGTCGCCGTCCTCGTCGGGCAGCTCCTCGAACGAGAGGGAGCCGTGATCGTAGTCGAAATCGAGCAAGGGGTTGCGCTCCACCAGGTCGCGGACGTACGCGTCCAAGCGCGCGACCGGCAGCGACAGCACCTCGAGGCCTTGGATGGCCGTGGGAGCGAAATGCTGCTTGGTCCGCACCGAGACGTTGGAGCGCGCCTCCATGCGCACGGCTTGGCTCGGATAATCCGACATGCAACCCCCTTGCTGCGACGCGCTTCGGCCGCTTCCCCTCGGCGGCTGCGCGATTTCACCGACGAGCGGTGCTGATGCTCTCATTTTAAGATGATTCCGTGAAATTTTCAACCAATTATGCGATATTATAAACTCTAGCACGATTTTTGCTAATTGTTTTACTAATCTATGGAGAAAGCTCAGGAAGGACCCCTTCATGACGTGCGATCCATCAACCCCCACCATACGCGAAGCTACCCAGCAGGACGCCGCCGCCATCGCGCGCCTGGCCGAAGACGCCGGCATGGGCACGCTCACCCCGCGCGGAACGTCGTACGTCGCGCTGGACGGGGACCGCATCGTCGGGTTCATCCGCATCGTCGAAGCCGAAGGCGATCGGTACGTCAGCCCCATCGTGGTGGACCCGCAGGCGCGCAGGCTGGGCGTGGGACGCGCGCTCATGCAAGACGCTCGGGCACGCTACGGCGCGCTGCTGTTCGTCGCACGCGGCCCGGCGGTTCCTTTCTACACGGCGCTGGGATGCGAGCAGGTGGAGCGCGAGCGCATCTCGCCCGACCTCGGCGAAGACTGCGACACCTGCCCCGATTTCGCCGCCTGCCGCCCCGTCCCCATGATCTACCGCTGAGCGTCCTGAGGGGGGGGTCGCCCCCCCCTCAGGACGGTTTTGCGAACGACCTAGCGCGGGTTCTTCGCTTGCGGCGCGGGATCGGCGGGGCCGGCGTAGGTCTGCACGATGCCCGCGTAGGTGCGCGCCTCGTCGCCGACCACTTCGAGGCCGGTGTCCATCCAGTTGCGACGGCGGATGGCCACGAGCGCCCAGTCCTTCGCCGAGCCCTTGATGTAGTTCTGATCGTTCGGCTCGCCCTTCGTCCACAGCTCGCCCGACGGAAGCGTCAGCTCCAGGTACATCGGGATCTCGGGATCGAACGCGAGCCCGTTCACGTTGTACATGTTCGGACGGCCCTGCCAAGACAGGAACAGCGTGGACGTGATGCGCTCCTTGACCACAGGGTCGATGCCCAGCGCATCGTAGAGGTCGACGCTGTGCGCCCACAGCTCCATGAGGCGCGCCGACGCGAGCGAGCGCACGGACATGGGCGGGATGCCGGCCGCCCACGGCACGCGGCCCTTCGGGCCCAGCTCCAGGAAGGAAGCCGTCATGAGCGTGCGCTGCTCGCGCCACCAGTTCAGGATGTCGGCGCCGCTTTGGTCGCGAAACGCCATGACGTGGCAGTGCTCGTCCTGCTCGGATGCCGCATCGGCCACGGCGTTCACGCTCTCGCCGCGCCCGGCCAGCAGCTCCACCGCGCAGTAGTCGAAGAACGCGATGTGGCATATGACGTCCTTGAACGTCCAGGTGGTGCAGTACGACGCCATGCGGTTCCAGTCGTCCTCGGTGAAGTCCGCCACGAGGGCGTCGACCAGCGCCTGCTCGGCGATGAGGTCGTCCACGGGATTGAAGATTTCAGGCATGATGAAGTCCTTTCTATTCCTGGAATTGCTTCTGGATCGCTCGGCCGGCGATGTGGATCATGATCTCGTCGGTGCCGGCTCCGATGCGGTAGACGCGCTGGTCGCGCCACAGGCGCGAGATGCGGCAGTCCTTCGTGTAGCCGATGCCGCCCATCACCTGCAGCGCGGTGTCGCACACCTCGAAGGCGGCGCGGCCGCAGTACAGCTTCGCCACGGCGGAATCGATCTGCACCGACTCGCCGTTGTCGATCTTCCAGGCCGTCTTGTACACCCAGTTGCGCATGTTCTCGATCTTCAGGTACATGTCGGTGATGTGCTCTTGGATGAGCTGGTTCTTGCCGATGGGCTTGCCGAACTGGATGCGCTGGGTGGCGTAGCGCACCGCGTCCTCGAAGGCGCACTGGGCCGCGCCGAGCGATTGGGCGCATGCGATGAGGCGCTCCACCTCGAAGTTCACCATGGCCTGCATGAAGCCGTTGCCCTCGACGCCCACGAGGTCCTTCTCCTCCAGCTCCACGTCCTGCATGTGCAGCTCGCAGGTGTTGCCCATGTTCCAGCCGATCTTCTCCAACGGCTCGATGGAGATGCCCTGAGCCAGGTTGCCCTCGTCGTCGTGCAGCGGCACCCACCACATGGAGAAGCGGGAGCGGTTGGCGCGATCCTCGGGATCGTCGTCGGCATCGCGCGCCACGCATAGCATGTACTTGGAGTTCACGGCGTTCGTCATGAACGATTTGCTGCCGTTCAGGTACACCTTGCCGTCGCGGCGCTGGTACGTGCTGGCCAGCGACGAGCTGTCGGAGCCCGCGCCCGGCTCGGTGAAGCCCAGCACGAAACCGGGCTTGCCTGCCATGACCTCGGCGAAGCACTGCTCCTGCTGTTCGGGCGTGCCGTACTCCGTCATGTCCTTGAGCGCGCACAGGTTGCCGTACACGTAGATGGGCGCGCCGTTCTTGCAGATGCGCTCGGACACCAGCATGAGCGTGGTCACGTCCACCGGGGTGCCGCCGAACTTCTCGTCGACGCCCAGCATCTGGAAGCCGTTCTCCAGCAGCGCGTCGGTGAACTCCTGGGGCCACACGTGCTTCTCGTCGCACTCCTTGAAATACTGCTCGGTGCCATAGCGCTCCATGAGCTCGTCGACGCTGTCGAGCAGCAGCTGCTGCTCATCGGTCAAGCTGAAATCCATCTCGTCGTTCCTTTCCTTCGGTTCTCCCTAGCGTTGCTCCATGAAATACCGGTAGGCATCCCCGGCGCGCTCCCTGCGCACCCTGCCTTCGCCCATCAGATGGTCGAGGTGGGCCAGCGTTTCGCACACGACGATCCACCGCTGGATGATGGGTATCTCCTCCCAAGCGGCATGCGGAATGTTCCACGTGATGGACTTAGCAAGTTCCGTGCCAGTCATGCCGGGGCGCTCCTCGAGCTGCGCGGCGATCTCGTCGAGCCGCTGCCGATGATGCCGCTGCAGCCAGGCGATGCGCTCGGGCATGGCCTCGGCCTGGCGCCGCGGGTCGACGAACCCGTGCCCCATGCAGGCGAACTCCACGGGCAGCTGCGCCACCTTGTCCAAGCTGCGCAGGTAGTCGCCCAGGGAATCCGCCTCGCCGGGGAACGGCGCCATGTTGGGCGAGCTGTTCATCAGCAGGTGGTCGCCGTAGAACATGACCTTCTGATCGGGCAGGTACAGGCATTGGTGGCCCGGCGTGTGCCCCGGCGTGTCGACGGCGCGCATCCGGTAGCCGCCGTAGCGCAGCTCGTCCCCGTCGGCCAGGTTCGCGAAACGCTCCGGCATGGGCCACTCCACGCGCGGGATGAGGCTGGCGTCGGTGCGTTCCAGCTCGTCCAGCTCGTCCGGCGGAAACCCCTCGCACGAAAGCCGCGCCTTCACCGTGCCGCGATACGAGCTGGCACCGCGGCCGCGGAACAGCTCTTCGTCGCGCGCGCTCAGGTATACACGCGTGTCTTCGTGCGCGATGGCCGCGATCAGGCCCAGATGGTCGATGTGGAAGTGTGTGGCGAACACGTCGGTGCGCGCCATGTCAACGCGCAGATCCTGCAGCGCCGAGCGCAGCACCTCGTACGACGCCTCATGGCTGACGCCGGTATCGACCAGCAGGTTGCGCTCGTCGGTGGCGATGAGGTAGGCGTTCGTGTAGCCGATGGGCGTGCCGCCCGAGTAGGGCACCTGGATGAGGTAGATGTCGGGATCGCTGCGAAGCTTCTCGTGGTGGCGCGGCGCGGCCTGCTCCTTGCGCTCGTCGAAGTACGCCACGATATCCTGCTTGCGCACCTTGCCCGCGCTGTCGCGCTTCATGTCGTCCATGAACACCACGTAGCGGGGCTTCTTATAACTGGAAATATGGTTCTTGCAGTGCGTTTGCACCTCGGCGGCCGTGAGGTTCGAGCCCTCGCGCGGCTGGATGACGGCGGCCACGGCCTCCCCCATCACCGGGTCGCTCGTGCCGAACACGAGGCAGTCGTCGATGGCGGGGTGCGTGCGCAGCACGTTCTCCACCTCGGCGACGAACACGTTCTCGCCGCCCGATTTGATCATATCCTTCTTGCGCGACCGCACGTAGTAGTACCCATCCGCATCGCGCATCATGAGGTCGCCCGTGCGCAGCCAGCCGTCGGGCGTGAACGCCTCGTCGGTCAGGTCGGGCTGGCCGTAGTAGCCCTGCATCACCGACCGCGACCGGAACAGAGCCTCCCCCACTTCGCCGTCGGGCACCTCGTTGCCGTCCTCGTCCACCACCTTCATCTCCACGTGCTTCATCGGCCGCCCCACGCTCTCCAGCAGGGGCGAATCGGCCTCTAACATGGCCCGTGTGATCTTCAGGCTGCTGCCGGCGCCGCTTTCCGACTGTCCCCAGCCGTAGTTGAGCACCGCGTTGGGGAACTTGTCGTAGATGGCTTGGATGATGGGCTTCGTGGTGGCTCCGGCCGCGCTTTGCACGAGCCGCACCGAGCTGAGATCGCACTGGTCGATGGTGGGGCACCGCAGAAGGCGCAGGTACGTGGTAGGCGGCAGCAAGATCATGTACGTCACGCGGTAGAACTCGATGAAATGGAGGATCTGCTCGGCGTTGAACGCCTCGCAGATGACCAGCGTCGCCCCGGCCGCGAACGCGATGGTGAACCAGCTGTGGCCGCCGTGGTGCTCCAGCGGGCACTGGATGAGCACCACGTTGTCGGGATCGTCGCCGATGCCGTTGGAATCCATGATGGCGTCGAGCTCCACGAGGTCGGCTCCGTGGGTGCGTGCGGCTCCTTTCGGCAGGCCCGTGGAGCCGCCCGTGTACTGGATGCGCGACAATGCGTCGGGGTAGCGGAACAGCGGGGGCTCGGCGGTGCTGCGGCCGGCGCGCGCCCGCTCCAGATCGAGCGCGCCGGACACCTCCCCGCCTGCGCTGACCAGCGCCACGTCGGACGTGAACGATTGCGCCGCCTCGGCAACCGACGCGGCGAACTGGCTGGCGAACACGAGCACCTCGGCCCCGCTGGCATTCACCAGATAGGCGACCTCGCGCGGGATGAGCTTGTAGTTCAGCGGCACGGCCACCGCCCCGATCTTCTGGACAGCGTAGTACAGCTCAAGGAGCTCGGGGCAGTTCGGCAGCAGGTAGGCCACGCGATCGCCCGGCCGCACGCCCAAATCGCAGGTGAGCACGCCGGCCATCTGGTTGATGCGATCGTTCATGGCGCGGTAGGTGATCTCGCGTCCGTCGAACACGACGGCCGTTTTATCGGGATGCGCCCGAACGCTCGCCAAGAACGGTTCCGCTACGTTGTACTGGGCCATATCGTCTCACCTTCGCAGGGTTCAGCGGGCAAATTTCTCCATGGTGGCGGCGTACGCCTTCGTGGTCGTGCAGAACGGCGACGCCGTCGATTCGGCTTCCAGGCACGCTTCCAGGTTGCCGTCGGCCAGCGCGTTCATGATGTTCTTCGTAAGGTGGATGGACGCGTCGGGCATCCCCGCCAGCTGGCGCGCGAACCACAGCGTGTCGGCTTCGAGCGTTTCCGTCGGGAACACGCGGTTCACCACGCCCCAGTCGTACAGCTGGAGCGCGGGGATCTTGCCGCCGAAGAACAGCAGCTCCTTAGCGCGCTGCGGCCCCACCAGGTCGGGCAGCAGCTTCATCATGCCCATCTCGGGCACGATGCCGATCTGGCAGAACGCCGGCACGAACAGCGCGCGCTCGGACGCGCATACGAGGTCGGAGGCGCACACGAGCGCGAACGCCCCGCCCACGGCGTAGCCGTCCACCATCGCGACCACCGGCTTCGACATCGTGCGGATGGTGCGAACCACGGCCAAGTACCGGCGCAGCGTCTTGCGCGCGCCCTCGGGGCCCGGTTCGAGGGCGGGCCCCTGGTCGAGATCGCCGCCGCTCGAGAAATCGTCGCCCGCGCCGCGCAGCACCACCACGCGCACGCCGTCGTCGACGTCCGCCGCGCGCAGCAGCGCGTCCAGCTTGGTCATCATCTCGCCGGACAGGGCGTTCTTCTTGCGCGGCTGGTTCAGATAGACGACCTCGATGCCGCCTTCGAGACGCTCGGCGTACACGACGTCGCGCTCGGGAGCGCAGGCGAAGGACGCGTCGGATCCGACGGCTTCGGCTGCTTCGCTTGGGATGACGGGTCGATTGACGGGTCGTTCGGTTATGACACTCACTCGCGTTTCCTCTCCTACAGCGCGCATGCCGCGCGATAGCCCATCTTCGTCGCGTCGGCGATGCGCCCCGGCGTCTCGCAATCGCCCACGAGGTACACCTCGTCCACAAGCGGCTTGCACGCCTCGCCCAAATCGTGGTTCTCGGCAAGCCCCAGCGTGATGGCCACGGTCTTGGCGGGGATGAACAGCTCCATGTCGCCCTCCGGCGTGGTCTGCACGGCCCTCACGCCCTCCTCGGTGATGGCCGTGACGCGCGTGAGCGGGTACATCTCCACGTTCTCCGCCTGCTTGAAGCTGCTGATCAGCCCGAAACGATCGGACCCGCCCACGTCGAAGCCCACCTTCTTGCGCTCCTCGATGATGGCGGTGGTGCGGCCCGTCTCCATGCACAGGTGGCCGAACTCGCAGCCCGGCAGGCCGCCGCCGATGATGGCGACGTTGCGGCTGATGGGCCACGGCGACTTCTCGGTCATCGTGCGCGCGAACGACGGCGTGTAGTACATGCTGAGGAACAGCGACCCCGCGCCCCACATGAAGCTGTTGAACGCGCCCCTCTTCCCTGCGGGCTTATGGCCGTTGATCATCTCGAGGAAGTCGTGCGACGAGACGACGTTCTTGCCGTCGGCGCCCGGCACGTCCAACCCCAGGGGCTTGCCGCCCACGGCAACGATGGCCGCGTCGGGCTTGGCCTGCCGCACCGTTTCGGGCGTGACCTTCGTCTTGAGATGCACGGTGATCTGGGGATGCTGCTTCACCTGCGTGAGGAGGTAGTCCAGGTAGCGCTCGTGGTAGGGGCTGAAGATGCTGCTCATCTTCACGCACCCGCCGAGGCGCGGCCCTTCCTCGTAGAGGTCGACGGCGTGCCCGCGCTGCGCCGCGGTCAGCGCGGCGTTGATGCCCGCCGGGCCCGAGCCCACCACCATGACCTTCTTGCGCTTCGACGCCTGCGGGAACGCTTCATGGTCGAGCTCCTCGCCCAAACGCGGGTTGACGCCGCAGTAGTTGAGCGGCTTGCCCTGGCTCACCACGTCGTCCAGACAGCGGCAGCACACGATGCACAGGCGCATGTCGCAGGTGCGGTCTTCCATCACCTTGCGGGGCAGCGCCGGGTCGGCGATGCTGTAGCGCAGCCCGGCGACCACGTCCATCTTGCCGTCTTGGAGGTTCTGCTCCATCACGCGCGGATCGGTGTTGCGATACCCCTGCGCCACCGGTTTCTTCGCCACGGTCTTGATCTGCTGCGAGACGAACGTCCAGTGGCCGTCCTCGATGGCCTTCGTGGTGAGCGGCTCGCTGGTCTCGTGCCAGCCCACGGAAAGGTCGTGCAGGTCGCAGCCCGCTTCCTCCAGCATGGGGGCGATGCGCAGCGCATCCTCCATGGACAGGCCCGGACCCGCGGGGCTCTTGATGAAGTCGATGGGCGACCAGCGCACGACGATGGGGAACTTAGGTCCCACGACCTCGCGCACGCCGCGGATCACCTCGAGCGTCAGCTTCACGCGGTTCTCCAGGCTGCCGCCGTACTCGTCGGTGCGGTTGTTGGTGGCCAGCGCCATGAAGCGCGACAGGATGCCGCCCACGCCCGCCATGACCTCGATGGCGTCGAAGCCGGCTTCCTTGCACACGCGCGCCGCGTTGAAGTACTGCTGCTTGAACGCCTCGATCTGCTCGAGCGTCATGGCGCGAAAGCCGCCCATGAACTTGAGGATGGCGATGTCGGACGGGCCGTAGGGGCCTTCCGGCGTTTCGGCGTCGGGCTTCCAGTCGTGCACGTAGTACGGCTGCGCGCAGATGAGGCCGCCGTGCTTGTGCACCGGCTCGATCATGTAGCGCTGCAGGTCGGGGATGCAGCTTTCGTCGTAGCAGCTGGGAAGCTCGTGGATGTGATCGGGATCGATGTCGTTGCGCTTCCACGGGCAGATGGTCTGGATGATGAGGGCCGTCTGCCCTTCGGCGCGCTCCTCCAGGTAGTTCGCCAAACGCTGCGTGGGACGGTTGTCCTTGGTCACGTATCCCGCGCCCGGCGACATGGACGTGGTGATCATGCGGTTCTTCAAGGTGATGCCGTTCACCTGCAACGGCGATCCCAGGACGGGGTACTGCGTGCTCATGCGTTCGAATCCTCTCTTCGTTCGTGTAGATGCCGATGCAGCGTGCGGGCGCCGACAGGGGTGGCGGCGCCCACGTCGCGATCGTGGGTGACAGGTGCGATGCCTACTTTCCGCGGCGCTTCCAAGCTTTCTGCGACACCGCCAGCGTGACGGGAACCAGCACGACGGCCAGCACGTACATGCCGATGACCAGGATGAAGCACAGGTCGAACGAGCCCGTGGTGTCGTAGATCATGCCGTACACCAAGAACGATACGGCCGTTGCGATGAAGATGCCCGTGGATACCCAGCTGTAGATTTGCGAGTAGTTGAGCGATCCGAAGGCCGCGCGCGCCAGCATGGGCGCGATGACCGTGAGGCCCGCGTACCCGCCGCCGAACACCACCATGCCCGCGTAGAACAGGGCCACGTTCTCGCCCGCGATGTAGGCCAGCAGGATGCCGATGGCGCCGCACGATGCGGCGATGATGCCCGTGTACTTCACGCCGATCTTGTCGTTGAGCGCGCCCAGCACCAGCTTGAACACCACGCCGCCCACCATGATGATGGACACGGCCATGGCGCCTGCGCTCGCGCCCAGCGCACCGTGCGCGGCGAACGCGGGGATCTGCTGGAAGAAGGCGGCGCACATGACGAAGATGCAGGCCACGAGGATGAGCAGGTAGAGGCCGGGCGACTTGATGGCCTGCGCCACCGTGGCGCCCTCGTCGGGCTCGGGGGCTGCGGACTGGTTGGCCGCATCGTCTTGCTCTCCCGCGCCGAACGGAAGCAGGCCCATGACCGTGGGGCTCTTGCGCACGAACGCCACCGTCAGCACCACCGACAGCACGGTGGTCACGATGGACAGCGCCGCGCGCGCCGTCTGCCAGCCGAACTGGTTGATCAGCTCCTGGCCGATGGGGCTGGCAACGGCCGCCAAGATGGACAGCGTCGCCGCCGTGATGCTGATGGCCAAACCTGCGCTCTTCTTGAACCAGGCGTTGATCAGCACCGGAGCCGCCAGGTACATGTAGAACGCCGACGTCACGCCGTACACCACGCCGTAGAGGTTCCACTGCCACAGCTCGGTGGCGTAGGCGCTCGCCCACGATGCCAGGCCGAAGGCCGCCGAAACCGCTGCGAGGATCCAGCGCGGGTTGTACTTCTCCATCAGCTTGCCGGCTATCGGCGCGCACACGGCGGCCACCAGCGGCTGGATGGTACGGTACATGGTGGTGTCGGTTTGCGTCCAGCCGAACTGGTCCATCACCGGAGCCACGAAAATGCCCGAGGTGTTGCCGATAATGCCGGTTGGGATGGAATAGAACCCGATGCACCCGATAACGACGAGCCAAGCCCACACGGCTCCTTTGGTACGTGCAGTGCCCATGTCCTCATCTCCTTGTCTCAAATCCCCTGAAACTTCCGATAAGAGACATGGAGCAAATACCGTGCCAAGCTGACGCGATCACGGGATGAAACAAGACCGGGAAGGTGCCGTCTCGCTCGATGAGACAAAGGGACGGGGGTCGATGCCTCATTCGATCGGCCGCTCGGAACAGCGAAGGGACGGAGGATGAGACATCGTCCCCCGTCCCTTTATCCCGTTCCTCGTTTAGCCGAAGGGGCCGTTCTCCTTCTTGAGGAGCTGTTCGTCGTAGAGGCTGGCGACATCGTCGGGCGTGGCGCCCAGCTCTTCGAGGATGTCCTCGTTGTCGGCGCCGACCAGCGGCATGCCGCGCCAAATCTGCCCCGGGTTGTTCTTCATGCGCGGCACCACGTTCACACCGCGGATCGACCCGTCGTCGTAGGAGCTCTTCCACTCGGTGAAGCTCTCGCGCGCCTGGTAGTGCGGGTCGCGCTCCGCCATCTCGTACGTGTAGATGCGGCTGCACGGCACGCCGGCTTCCAGCATGAGCCGCTCAGCCTCCTCGGCGGTGTGCGATCCGAAGAACGCCTCCATCGCTTCCTCCAGCACGTTGCCCGCCTCGCTTCCGAACGAGATGACCGGCGTGCCCTCGGGGAACAGCTCGCTGCCGTACTCGAGGCCGAACAGCGGCAGCGCCGCGCGCACCACGCCGGGACCCAGGATGAGCGTGTAGATGGGCACGCCGTCCTGGCAGATGTACGTGCCGTAGCCGGCGCTCGACGTGCTGTGCGAACCCTCGCGCACAGGCAGCGCGCCCGTGTTCAGGTAGTTCAGCGCGTAGAAGCCCTCGCAGCGCAGCATGGCCTCGTACTGGGCCACGTCCACGCTGTCGCCTTTGCCCGTGCGCTGCGCGTTGATGTAACCGGCCAACGCGCCGATGCTGGCCATGAAGCCCGCATAGTAGTCCGACACCTGGGGAAACGCGAGCACCGGCAAGCGGTCGGGATACCCGTTCATCTCCATGAAGCACCCGTAGGCCTGGCCGATCCCGTCGAACGAGGCGCGCGACACGTACGCCGGGTCGCCCGTCTGGCCGAAGCCCGAGATGTGCGCGATGGTCAGCTTCGGGTTGACCTCCCACAGCGCCTCGTCGGTCATGCCCCACTTCGCCATCTGGCCGCCGCGGAAGCCGTCCACGAGGATGTCCGCCTGTTTCAGCAGCTCGAAGAACCAGGCGCGGCCCGCGCCGTCCTTCACGTTCATGCACAGCGAGCGCGTGTTACGGCGCTCCATCTGCGTGCCCCAGCCCTGCAGCGCCTGGTTCGTGGGGCGCGAGGTGTCGCGGCCACGCGGGCTTTCCACGCCGATGACCTCGGCGCCCAGGTCGGCCAGCAGGCTGCAGGCGAACGGCCCGGCGATGGCCATGGTGAGGTTGACCACCTTCACCCCTTGCAGCGGACCGAACTTCGGGCAATCTTGAGCTTTCATACGGTTCCTCCTTCTCGACAGCGCCGCCTCCGGGCGACTGCTAGGTTCACCTGCAAATTTGATGCCAACATGGCATGATATTTGCGAGTGGTTGATCGAGACGTACCCGACCGATGCAGAAGGAGCCGTCATGGCGAACAAGGATTCCGACGTCTACAAGAACTTGGTGCGCATCGAAGAGCCGGAGGCGCGCATCCACGTCGATGCGCCCGACGGCGTCCTGCCTTTGGCGCTCAACGTGGAGCTGCCCGGCGGATACGTGTCCGAAGCGGTTCCCAGCGGCGTGCGCCTGCCCCATACCGCAACCGCGATGTTCTCCACGGCCGACTCGTTCCAGCTGGCCGCCGAGTTCCACATCCTCATGGGAAACCGTCCGCTCGCCTGCGACAACATCCCGCTGTGCCGCATCCGCGTGCGCAACATCAAGTGGAGCGGCGCAGGCGTGCCCCAAATCGAGCTTCGCTTCGATATCGACGAAGCAGGCATGCTGACCGTATCGGCCGCGAACCTCGACCGCAGCAACGCCGAGATCGTCGTGTTCACGGCCGGAGACGAAGTGGCCCATGACGACGTCCGGCGGGCGCTGGCCGACGCGGACGAGCATAAGGCCGACGACCAGGCCACGCGCGACCTCATCCAGAAGATGCTCGATTGCTACGCGCTCATCGGCGCGACGAACGACTATTACAGCGCGGCGAAAAAGAAGATGGGGCACAGCGCGAAAAGCGCGTACAAGCAGGCGCGCAAGCGCCTGGAACAGGCTTTGAGCGTGGACGTGGCCGATGCGACCGACGACACGACAGCCGAGCTGCACGCCGCCGAAGCCGCCTTCCGCGACCAGCGCCAGCAGATCCTCCCCCTCTACAAGCAGGTCATGGACTGGTACCGATAAAGCGTCCGGCGCCTCATAGATCGAGCATGCGAGAACGTCCTGGAAGGGAATCCCATTCCAGGACGTTTTTTCTATTGTGAGACTTGAGGGCTTTCCGTTGTGAGACTTGAGGGTTTCGCATCATCCTAAGCAAGCCCAGCGGAGGCATTGTCGCCCCAAAAACACGGAATTGCCGACGAAACCGTGTTTTTGGGGCGACAATGTTCGCTACACGCCCCCGCAACGCAAGCGGGCCGCCCTCGGGCGGCCCGCTGTACGATTCGCGTTTGCGATCGAGCTTACTTCTTCGCCCAGGAGCGACGGCCCATGGGAACGATCACGAGCGAGCAGATGAGCGTCACCACGTAGAAGCCGATGATGAGGTAGAAGCAGCCGGCGAACGATCCGGTGATGTCGAAGATCTGCGCGTAGATGAGCGCCGAGAAACCGGAGAACACGTTGAGGCCGGTGGCCACCATCGAGAAGATGTTGGCGTAGTCCTTCTGGCCGAACGCCTGGCGGCAGGCCATAGGCGGCACGATGTTGAGCGCGGCGAAGCCGATACCGAACAGGAACACGCCCACGTAGAACATCATGGCGTTATCGACGCTGAACAGCACGATGGCGATGCCGGCGGCGCCGAAGATGCTGGCGACCACGCCGGAGACGCGGGCGCCCGTGTGGTCGCACAGCCAACCCAGACCGAACTTGCCGAACAGCTGGCCGATCATGCACACGGTCACGCCCATGGCGCCCACGGCCGCGCCCAGCGCGCCGGTGGATGCATAGGACGAGAACTGCTGCATCATGCCGGCGGCGATGACGAAGAAGCCTGCCATGATGATGAGCAGCCACAGCGCCGGGTTCTTGCGAGCCTGCGCGGCCGTGGCGCCTTCGTCAGCGGCGACGTCGATGACGGACTTGGCCTCGGACTTCGCGGACGCAACTTCGGCGGCGCCGTAGCCCCAGGGAAGCACGCCCATCTTCTCGGGCGACTCGCGCAGCAGCGCGGCGGTCAGCACGACGGACGCGACGAGCGCGATCACGCTGATGATGATACGGGCGGTGTGCCAGCCGTAGCCGCTGATCCAGCCCTGGATGACCGGGCTCATGAACGCGCCCAGCAGCGACGCGCACACGCCGATGACGCCGATGACGGTGCCGTTGCTCTTAGCGAACCAACGGTTGATGAACGTCGGCGTGGCGATGTACATCCAGAACGCGGCGGACGCGCCGTACAGCACGCCGTACACGTTCCACTGCCACGGCTCGGTGAACCAAGCACAGGCCAGCGAAGCCAAGCCGAAGACGGCGGCCGCGGCGGTCATCACCCAGCGAGGGTTGAACCTGGAGATGAGCTTGCCGGCGAACGGCGTGCAGATAGCCGCCACCCACGGCTGGATGGACATGTACAGCGTCGCGTCGGTGCGCGACCAGCCGAACTCTTCCATGACGGGCGATGCGAACAAACCGGCCTGGTTCGCCACGACGCCCAAGGGGATGGCGTAGAAGGCTACGCAGGCGACGGCGATCGCCCATGCGTAGTTGCTGCCCTTCATTGTTTCAGTTCCCATAGTGCCTCCTTTGTTTTACCTGAGAATCCCCAACGCCATAGCGATATGCAAAATCCGTGCCATCGTTAGGGCGCCAGAGGGTTCCCCTCTCTTTTCTCGCGGCGACGCGGCCCCGGTTCGAACGCGCCGGGGCCGCGCCGTCCGCCGTCGAGCTACTCGCCCTTGCGCAGCACCCCCTTCTCGTACAGCAACTCGATCTCCTTTTCCGAATAGCCGAATTCCTCGAGCACGTCCTGCGTGTCGGCGTCGTACTTCGCCCCTCCGCGCACGATCTTGCCGGGATGCTTCTTGAAGCGCGGGATCATGTTCACCTGCTTGACCGTCTTCTGCGTGATCTCGTCGTAGCAGTCGACGAACACCTCGCGCGCCTGGTAATGCGGGTCGTTCAGCATCATCTCGTAGGTCATATGGGGGCTCACCGCCACGCCCATCTGGCCGAAGATGCGGTTGACCTCCTCAACCGTGTGCTTCTCGCACCAGCTGTCCAGCGCGGCGCGGAACTTCGCAGCGCGGTCGGGCAGCGGCTCGTCCAGGCTCTTGCAGCCGGGCTTGCGCGTGACGGAGGGGTAGGTACCCAGCGGCTGGAAGTCGGGATCGTCGGCGAACCCGAAGAACTCGACGAGCTTCTTCACCGGGCCGGCGCCGCCCACGGCCACCTGGCAGTAGCCGTCCTTGCACTTCTGCGCGCCGGCGCACGCGCCCATGAGGTCTTCGTTGCCGATGCGCATGGGCTGGATGCCGTGGTTGATGCCGTCGGACAGCGTGGCGCCCTGCAGACGCACGAGCGCCTCGAACTGGCAGCAGTCGATGGACTCGCCTTCGCCCGTCTCGCGCGCGCGGATGACAGCGGCAAGCGTGGCCCAAGCGCCCATGAGACCGGTCATGAAGTCGCCGGTGAAAGGCTTCGTCACGCTGGGCGGGCTGTCGGGAAAGCCGTTGAGGTTCGAGTAGCCCGAGAACGCCTGGCCGATGGGGTCGAACGACGCCTTGCGCACGTAGTCCGGGTCGCCCCAGTTGCCGAAACCGGAAATATGCAGGATGACCAGCGCGGGGTTCGCCTCCCACAGCACCTCGTCGGTAAGGCCCCACTTCTCCCAGGTGCCGCCCTTCGACGACTCCACCAGCACGTCGGCCCACTTCACCATCTGCAGCAGGATCTCCTTGCCCTCGGGCGAGGGGATGTTCAGCGTGATCATGCGCTGGTTGCGACGGTCGACCGACCATGCGTCGCCGTACATGCGGTACATGTCGGGCGCCACCGTGCTTTCCAGCTCGATGACGTCGGCGCCTTGCTCGGCGAACAGCTCGCAGACGAACGGCGCCGCGATGACCGCGCCGGCGTTGAGCACCTTCAAGTTCTGCAAGTTGCCGAACTTGGGGCGATCCGATGACTTCATATGCGCTCCTCCTTGTGTCTTGATCCCGCACCGTGCGTCGCCCGCGCGGAGCGGGGCGACAACCGTCTCTGGCCTTCGACTTAGCAACTAGCGTGCCAATCTTTCGCTGCCGCTCTTCTCTTCTTACGCCGTCGGCGCCCCGTTATCCTCGCCTCCTCCTTTGCTTTTACTTTTGTGTATTCCTCGCGCGCCGGCTCTCAACGGGACGCTTTTTCGTATGCTGCTGGCAGGAAGACGACGACCGGAGGGCGAGCGACATGATCATCGGCATCACCACCACGTACGTTGAAGAGGAGCAGAAGGACGAGATCGTCCCCGTCGAGCGCGTGACGGTGGAATACGTGCGACGAGTGGCCGCCGCCGGCGCCGTGCCCGTGCTGCTGCCGCCCGTGGAGGGCGGCGCGGATGCGAACCGTCGAGCGGCGCGCGAACTGGTAGAACGCCTGGACGGCCTGGTGCTGGCCGGCGGCGGGGACCTCAACCCGGCGACGTACGGCGACGAAGCGCGCCTGGCCGAAACCGTGAACGTGTTCGATGGACGCGATGCCCTGGAGCTGGAGTTGGCGCGCCTTGCCCACGAGCGCGATCTGCCCATGCTGGGCATCTGCCGCGGCATGCAGGTGCTCAACGTGGCGCTGGGCGGCACGCTGTACCAGGACGTGCACGCCTGCGGGCTCACCGACGCGGCGCATCAGCAGAAGCCTCCCTACGACGTCGTGCGCCAGCGCGTCGACATCGCGCCGGGCAGCGTGCTGGACCGGGTGCTGTGCGACGGCGCGGGCGAGGGCATGGTACCAGGCTGCAAGGCGGGATGGCCCGCATCGCTCGAAACGAGCTGGGAGGGCATCGCGCCTGCGCCGCATTCGCTGCTGGTGAACACGATGCACCACCAGGCGATCGCCTGCGTGGCCGACCCGCTGCAGGTGAGCGCGGTCAGCGGCGACGGTCTGGTCGAGGGTTTGGAGGACCCATCGCGGCGCTTCTACCTCGGCGTGCAGTGGCATCCTGAGTACCTCGACGACAACGTTCCGCTGTTCGAAGCCCTGGTTGCCGCCGCGAAGTAGCACGCCCGCTCGGCCTCTTGATAGGGCGAGCGAAAAAGTGGGCGCAAAGGGACAGCCATGACAATTTCTTCGAAGCTTTCGAACGTCTTGCACTGAGGCATCGACAATACGATCGCTATATGCCCAGGTCGGAAAATCTTGGGACCATTACTGCATGAGTTTGCCATGGATAACATTGTCATGGGTACCGGTTCGCGCCCACGTCGGCGCACCGCCCATCCATGCTTGGCACGCATCGCCCGCCCTTTGTGAAGGTCGCTTGGGTTTCGCACACGGGATGGCGGGCGCTTGCTATAATCCATTTAGTTTGATTATCAAAGCATTGAAGGCGCGCCTCGAAAGCGCGGCCAAGGACGGAGCAGCATGGGC